>JAYSST010000447.1:0-1355 GCA_043720435.1 Bdellovibrionales bacterium | reverse complement strand
CGCGGCGTCACGACGCCGCGGAGCCCTGCAAAAAGGGAACTGTTACCTGGGCTAGGCCTGGGCGACCCGCTGGTCGATGGCTCCGAAGATCGAGGTCCCGTCGGGGTTTTTCATCTCGATGCGTACTCGGTCGCCGACTTTCATGAACGGCGTTTTGATTTCGCCGTGACCCAGTTTTTCGATCATTCTTTTTTCGGCAAGGCATGAGCTGCCCATCGCAGGGTCTTCGTTCGATACGGTACCGCTGCCGATGATCGAACCAGCTGCGACCGTACGTGTGCGAGCCGTGTGGGCGATCAACTGACCGAAGTGGAAATGCATCGCTCCTGCATTCGCTTTTCCAAAGAACGATCCGTTGAATTCAACGTCGAGCGGAAGTTTCACTCGCCCTTCGCTCCAAGCAGGCCCAAGTTCGTCAGGTGTAACTGCGAAAGGACCAAACGAAGACTGTGGCTTCGACTGAAAAAATCCAAAGCCTTTTGCGAGTTCGTCGGGAATCAATCCGCGAAGCGACACGTCGTTCACGATCATGATCAAGGCCACGTGTTTCAACGCCGCGTCCGCCGATACTCCAAGCGGTACGTCTGTTGTCACAACGGCAACTTCGCCCTCGAAGTCAGTACCGTGTTTGAAATCCACTTGCGGAACCGGATCGGTCGGCGCGAGAAAATCATCGCTGCAGCCTTGGTACATCAGCGGATCGCTATAAAAAGACTCGGGCATCTCGGCCCCGCGAGCTTGGCGCACAAGTTTCACGTGATGCAAAAATGCCGAACCATCGACCCATTGAAAAGCGCGAGGCAGCGGCGAAAGAAATTGTTTTTCATCAACGATGAACTCAGCTGCGAGTTTTCCTTGCTCAAGATCTAAGGCGATTTTCTCGAGTGCAGGTTTAACTTTGTCCCAGCTTTCGAGCGCTTCACGAAGCGTTTTTGGAAGCTGAGGTGCAACGTCAACGACTCGCACGGCTTTCGTTAAATCGCGCTTAACAACGCAGAGGATTCCGTCCCTCGACGCGCTATCCCCTAAAGGTGTTTTCCCTGATGATACGCTACGCAAGCTTCCAAGTTTCATAACGATGTTTTACACTCGGTTCATGGCAAGCTCTAGCGATATTGTTCTCTACAATTACTTTCGGAGTTCCGCCTCATACCGCGTTCGCATCGCGCTCGAATTGAAAGGGCTAAAGTACGAGTACCGCCCGGTTCATCTCGTAAGTAATGGCGGCGAACAATTTAAACCGGAATATGCGGCGCTCAATCCCAGCCGCGAAGTCCCAACGCTGGTTTATAAAGGAAATGTGATCGGCCAATCCCTTGCGATCATCGATTACCTCGACAGCGTGCAGCCGACGC
>JAYSST010000446.1:0-8502 GCA_043720435.1 Bdellovibrionales bacterium | reverse complement strand
CCGGCTCTGTTTCTCATGCAATTCAATTTAAAGATCCGTTCCAGGGCAAGGGCGGAATGGGTGCTTCGACGGCGGAGTTTGCGGGAGCATGGGTCTTTCGCAAATGGCTTAACGATCCGACCGATTGGAAATTCGAAGGGTCGATCGTATCAAGCCTAGAAGATCATCGCGAACAGATTGCTCCGTGCTGGAAATCGGATCGGTTCGGCTCGCAGCGCTTCCGCGATATTCTTGACGACTATCGTGAAACGACAAAGCTCGGTTCGGGCGCCGATCTCGTTTCGCAAGTCGCCGGTGGCGTCGCCGTCTGGGATGGTCGCATTGACGAAATGAGGCGTTTTACTTGGCCCTTTCAAGATCTTGCGATGACGCTGGTCATGACTGGTAAAAAAATGGCGACACATACTCATCTCGCGGGGCTCGCGCCTCTGGATGCAGCCGTTCGCAGCGAAATGGGAGAATTCGTCGAAGAGGCGGTGCAATCGTTTGCACTGGCTGACGCTGATCGGCTGATCGCGAGCGTCCGAGGCGTCGGTAAAGTTTTAGACGAAAACGGTCGGCTTGCCGATCACTCGCGAACGTTGCTCGAAGAGCTTGCTGACTGTTCAGGAGTTCGCGCAGCCAAAGGTTGCGGTGCAATGGGTTCTGACGTTCTTGTTATCCTGCATGATCGTTCGGCAGCCGAAGTCATAAATGAGTTTTGCAAATCGAATAATTTAAAACGCGCGGGAACGGAGGCGGATATTTCGCAAACGGGCCTCAATCTCGGCGCGAGTGCGCCACGGGCCTCGCTATGAGTTGGACGACTGCAGAGGCGCCTTCAAACATCGCGTTGATCAAATACATGGGTAAGCAGGACATCGGTGGGAACGTTTCCACCAACGCCTCGCTTTCATACACGCTTGATCACTTGCGAACGCGAGTTCGCGTGCGCTGGGAAGTAGGGCATGCGGGAAAGTTTGTTTGGCGCCCGTTGAACGAAGCTGGAATGTTTGCACCGGCGTTATCTGAAAAGGGCGTAGCGCGCTTCTGCGCTCACGCAAATCGTTGTTTGGAAGCACTTACTGGTGATCGAGATGATGCGCGCCCCGAGGCGATGTCCAAGTCTTTAGTCGTCGAGAGTGCCAACGGTTTTCCCTCGGACTGCGGTCTGGCCTCATCGGCTTCTAGCTTCGCCGCGCTGACATTGGCGATTGCAAAACTGGTGGGTCAGGAAACTGAAACGCTGAAGAGTCGAATGCAGCTTGCAGAAATTTCTCGCCAGGGTTCGGGGTCTTCATGCCGATCCTTTTTCACGCCTTGGGCGATTTGGAAATCGAGCGGTGCCGAGCTGCTTGAAGGATTGCCCGAGCCTGGTCGCATCAGACATCTTGCGATTATCGTGAATGCCGAGAAAAAAGCCGTCTCAAGTAGCGAAGCGCACGTGCGTGTCACCTCGTCCTTACAATTCCGCGGTCGCGTTGAACGGGCCGAAGAGCGTCTTCGTCTGGTCACAGATCAATTGAAGCGAGCGGGTGGCGAAGGTGGAGTGCACGCCTGGAATCGCGCGGCACATACCGTATGGGCTGAGTCTTGGGATATGCATGCGTTGTTTGAGACGTCCGAGCCGCCCTTTGGATATTTCATTCCTGAGTCTGTTCGTGCGCTGAACGTCATTCGCGATCTTGCGAATGAGTTAAAAACCGAGTTCGGAGAACCCGTCTATCGTGAACCGATGGTGACGATGGATGCGGGTCCGAATGTGCATGTTCTGATTTGGAACGACGACACCACAGATCGGGTTGTTTCGGAAATTAAGCAGCGCTTAGGTACTCAAATTCGCGTGATCGACTCGATGGAATTGCCGTGAACGAACTGAACGTCACGCCACAGACTACATTTTCAACCCGAGTTCATGGCAAATGGATCGTGGCCGGGGAACACGCTGTTCTCAGGGGATCTCCCGCCCTCGCGTTTCCTGTCTACGGAAAATATCTTGAGATGAAGTGGCAACCATCCGGCGCCTTCTCGGTTAATTTTGAGGGTGAGCGGGGTCACGAGTTTCAAATTTTATTTGCCGGGGTTTTTGATCGAGCGCTCGAGATACTCGGTCGACCAGCTGACCCTGACTTGCGGCGCGGTCACTTTACAATTGAAAGCACCTTACCGGTCGGGGCAGGGCTCGGAGCGTCCGCGGCACTTTCAGTTGCAGTGGGCCGCTGGCTTATAAGCCGAGGTGCGATTACAGAAGAGATGCTTTTTAATTTTTGTCGCGAGCTTGAAAATCTTTTTCATGGCGAATCAAGTGGCGTCGACGTTGCCGTTGCAATCGAGGTGCGAGGTCTGCACTACGAACGTTTTGCCGGTGAAGGGGAAAACTTAATGCGTGCATTTGATCCCGCTTGGCAGCCTTGCTGGTACATCAGCTACTCAGGTGCTCGCGGAATCACTTCTGAATGCGTGGCGAAGGTGAAGGCTCTCATTGCGCTGAATCCGGTCCTAGGTGCCAAACTCGACGCGCAAATGCAATCTGCAGTCGAGCTCGCTGAACAAACGCTTTGTGATATTGTGAGCTCGAAGGAATCCAGAATCGCCCAGCTTACTTTAGCAATTGAGCAAGCGGCCGATTGCTTTTTACAGTGGGGACTGAGCGAGGGTGAATTAGGTCGTCATCTGTCTTGGCTTAAAGCGAGCGGCGCGATTGCGGTTAAGCCGACGGGTTCGGGCGGCGGCGGATACGCGTTAAGCCTTTGGAAAGAACGGCCACCTCGTGAAATTGAAGAGCGACTTATTTCAGTGTTCCGCTCTTAAGCGACCAATCGTAAAGTGCGATTCCGGCCGAGACCGCAGCATTGAGACTCTCGACTTCGTGACGCATCGGAATTTTCACACGCGTGCATTTGATACCTTCTGGAACTCCCGCACCTTCTTCACCGATAAGTATCAGCGGAGCCGCTGGCCACTTGAATTCCGAGAGCGCCGGACCATCCATATCGAGCGCGACCATTCGCGACCGAACTTCTAACGGTGCGTCGATCAACGCTTGTATCGATGGACCTCTCATCAAATCTAGATCGAAGACGTGAGCCATAGAACCGCGCACGACACGCGGATGAAACGGTGAAGCCGATTCTTTGAGACAGATCACTTTCCCAATCCCAAACGCGGCTGCCGAGCGAAGACACGCACCGAGGTTTGCGGGGTTCTGAGTCGCGACCAGCAAGCAAGATGATTTTTCGTTCGCGAGATCTTGTAGAGTGCAGGTCGAAATCACAGGTCTATCGAAAGCCACGATCACATCAGGAACACCGAAAGGATCGACGTCGTTAAAAAGCGCATCGCTCAAAACCAAACGAGTGACGGGATTTGGGAATCGCATTTGGAAAAGTTCGGCGGCAGCAGTCGATTTTTCGAACGACATCGATTCGCGTGCAATCAAAGTTTTTGGACGAAGCGTTCCTTTTTTCACAAGGTCTCGCGCAGCTTTGATCCCGTGAACGAGGATGTGTTCGCCTTGCCCATCAAGCGAGCTTAGCAAGTCTTTGTAAACTGGGTTTGAGGTGCTCGAGATCAGTGGGAATTTAGGAATGATCATTTGTGAAGCTAATCACTGATTGAGAGCAAAATCGATAGGAACTCGCATCGGCCAACGAGAAAGCCCGAGTTGTGGGGGAAGTGCCTCAAAGTTTTCAAGGTTTGCGATAAGTTCGATTGCGGATTCGTTTAAAAGACCGTGATGGCACGGCTTGGAAACGTGAACATCAGTGACTCGGCCGTCACCTAGAATCGTAAATGCGATGATCACTCGTCCTGTAAGTCCCAGCTGTCTGGCGCGCACCGGATAATTTTTGTGTTTTTCAATCATAGCGCGCAGGCGGACGACGTAACTGTCGCGGACATTATTGTCTGCCACCTGCTTGATCGCGCCGTTAACCACGTCGGCTTGTGCCGCGTTTGCAGAGTTGTCGTTGCTGAGTGCGTCTTTTGTAGATTGAGGATTTGCTTCGAGAGAACTCGGTGCTCGGCGGGCGACCTTCATCAATTGAACGTAATGAACGTCCACGATCTGCGGTGCGCTGATGGAAACCGATTCGGACTTAAAATTTGAAGTGTGCGAAATGAATGTTGCGAAAATTCCAGCATGCAGAACCGCACTGCAGATGACAGCAATGACGATTTTGTTGAGGGAATTATTTGTCTCATTGCGGAACAGTGCGCTCTTCATCGTTAGGCTCACACTGTGCAAGCGAAGTGCCCTTCGTAACCGAACTCACAGCGAAAGGGCCCGACTCTTGAGACTAGGTATTAGCCGCCGACTATAGTATCGGCAGTCCCTAGCTATAGCCTCTCGCCGGGTGCGCGCGCGACCCCGACCAGTAAAACGTCACCGTCATCGCCGACCCTCACGATCCCATACCTTGCGCCACTATATACGCTTGCCTGGCCATTCTGAAAAAAGAATGCGTCTGTTGCGATCTTCACTGTCGAGCCGCGCCGCCGAAATTTTATTTTGAGTTCGTTTTGGGCAACCGGCTCATTAGTCGAAGCAACACGGCTGAAAGTGGCGACGAGATTCGCATCTAGCTTTGTGACAATGTAGCCGTCCTCTGAGCCCTCAGTTTTTAAACCGGCGTCGGTGGCGATTCTATAGCGTAGGGTCATGTAATCACCTTGAAGCAAAGAACGCGGATCAACTGGAACGAGTTCGAGGTAAATTTCTTTACCTGAGGCCAGGAGCTGTTCTTTTTGAACGATCATGAAATTGAATAGACAAAGAAAGAAAATGAGACTGATCCACAGAATTCGACTCTTCATTTTTTTACCGTCGCGCCTTTGGGAAGAGTTTTTCGGATCGCGAAAAGCAGCGCTCCGAGTCCCAACAAAACATATGACTTCGACAGCAGCGACAATTCGCCGCCGTAAAGAAAGAGTATGGTGAAGACCGATGCGAACAAAAGACCGAGCCAGAGCCACGCGATTTCAAGAAAGATCACACCAGCAATCGCGACTCCGAGAGCAAATAAAATTCCAGGTGCCTTGAAGGAAGCGATGCCGATGACGATCAGAGCCGCGTAAGCGAATAGCCCTCGCGTTTTGAAAAGAACATCGCGAGAAATTATGGTGAAATAGAGTATCAACATCATAACCAAGGCCGACGTCAGCCACGGATTCGGATAGATTTTGCTGGCAATGGTAGTACCGGTATCGAGAAGAAAATAGTTCGAGATGCTTACGACTCCAAATCCGCCAAAGAGTAGTCCGTGGGCCATTGAAGGTAACATTTCAGTTCGCGCGTCTTTGAAAACTTTAGGCTCGATTGCAACGATAGATATTGCTGCAAATAGCAGTGCCGCGGGAACCACCGGAATCAAAGATGCCCCATCGGACACGTAGCATATATGAAGAATGCCCATCGTCAGAAAAATCATCGAGAGAAACGCTTGGGTTTTCGTTCGAACTAGAAACGGCCACACAAGATTGAATATCACTACGTAAAGCCCGACGCTCTTATCATTCGAATTTGAATTCATAATGGCGAAGATTGCGAAACCTTGACCAGATAAACTCGCCGCAAGCCCTGCTTGATCCCAGAACGTGCCGTACTTTAGTTTACTAATAGCGACGCTAGCACCCAGTAAAACGACGGCATATATGCCCATACCACCGACGTTTAATCCTAGGGTTGCGCAAAAACCAATGAACAAGAGTGAAGAGAGCCATGCACCGAATCCGATGAGCAGCCGCGTATGCCATGGCCCAGCCTGTTTTATTCTATCAGCCTCGGCGGAAATAATCGCACGCCAGTCCTGCAGTAGTTCACCGCGCTGCTCGAGCTCATTCAAAACCATTCCGACTGTTTTGTTGTTCATCGCTGTGTACCTTCACCATCGGCATTTGAAATGCGCAGCCAGTAAGCCGCAGCGCCGGTCTGAATCAACACGGCAATTCCAATGAATAAGAACGAAAAGACTCCGAGTGTACCGAAGTCCGTAATTTTAATGAGTAGGGAGGTCACAAATATTATCAGAGCTAGGAGGATGGCGGCGCTGATAAGCAAGTCGCGATTTTTAAATCGAAAATACCAGAGCCCGGCAACGGTGGTGGTCAAAAAGCTGGTTAATATAGAGCCTGAAACCGCCGACCATCCGCTCGCGAAGAGCAAGACGACGGCACTTGAGGTTATGGGAATAATCCCGGCCATGCCGGCAGTTCGAACTGTTGATTGTCCTTTCGTACCGAGCTTGTTTTCGCCGAGGAACTCGAAGAAAGCGATGAAAGCGATGTTTAGGGCAAGAACTAGCAGTGGTAAGTAGCTGCGTCCACTGTCGACGAACAGCCGAACAAGCGGGCCGAACAACTGGCTCACCAATTCGCTCACCTGGGACGGACTGATCACTTGGTTCCAGTAGAAGATCAACGAGAGGTTCGCCAAAATTATAAAGAGCACATAGAGCCCCGCCTGTCTGCCGATCGAAGTCCACGCCGCAATCGCAATGAGCCATCCGAGAAAAAGACCATAGGGATCAGCACCAGTTTGATAGACCTGACCGAAGAGGGCGAGACAGAATCCGATGAGTGTAGCGCTGGCAAACAGAAGTAATTTGCCTGCCAAGAGATCGATGCCGCGTTTCCACGCCATAGCAAGAGTCACGATGAGTCCGGCTTCGAGCAGTCCAAATTTAATGAATTTGTGCAGACCCGCCCAGTTGTAAGACAGAAAACAAAGTACTCCAGCAAGCAGGAAAGCTGTCGCTGCAAACAATAAGGCACGATCCAACCAACCGAACCAAACGTCGAGACTCGGGCGTATCTCGCCGGCGTCAACTATTCCGTTGTACTGATTTTCGCTGAGCTTGAGGGCTCGGCTTACAAATTTAGCGCTCTTCGAGTCAATTTTGCGCTCAAACAAACTTGGGTTAGATTTCATTAAGGCAAGATTAACAATAATCGCAGAGCTGTCATCTTACGATCATTCGCCGTGCTGTTTTTCCCAAGCGAGGTCTAGTTCGACAAAGTCTGGCAATGGGTGCATTTTAATCTTTTGAAACACGAGAAGGCGACGCTGCTGTGGAGTGTTCTCGAGTTCATAGTGAATATCGCGCTCCAAGCGATAGTACTCGTCCCATTTTTCAAGCGCTGGTTCGATTTCAGGGCCGCAGTTCGGTCCCTTCATCAAATACACTCGGCCGCCGGTCTGAAGCGCGTGAATGACGTTACCTAAAGTGTTCGATGCATCTTCGACAGCTCGAGTGATCACTCCTTGAACAGAAACAAAACATTCCTCATTCACGTTTCGACCCAAGATATCGAGCGGCGCTTCGGGATTCGAAAGTCCAAGTTCTTCGCGAACGTGCTTCAAGAAATCGACGCGTTTTTGCACACCTTCGGCGAGAATGATGCGTTCATTCGGATAAGCTATCTTGAGCGGAATTCCAGGAAAGCCAGGGCCCGTTCCGACATCCATCAGCGGGAACATGAGCGGGATTCCGTTTTCATGCAGTATTTGCGGAACACAGAGGCAATCGACGAAGTGCTTGATTCCGACGTCGCGAAGGGTGAGCAGGCGTGTGAAGTTCCGCTCGTTCTGATTAGTCATCAAGAGTTGATAAAAGCGTGCGAGATCGCGACGCTGGGCAACGGGCACACTGGGAAGTCCGTGGTTATCGAAAAGATCGCGAAGTCGATCCTCAGCTTCATCTAAACTGTAGTTTTCGGTCGATTTGCGGTGCCGCGAACCAGTGGTCGAGGTGGCAGACGCCTTTTTACCGGTGTTCTGACCGGCGTTCTGGCCTGGTTTAAGTGCACGTTCAGATTTCAAAAGGGCGTCGACCTTCTTTAAGGCAATAGCCTTCTCGTCTTGTTTAGCTTTTTTGCGAGCCGTGTAGGGGCTCCAGTTGGATTTGTTTTTGTGCGCCATGATTAGAACGACTTTATATTTGAGAAACTTCGCGAAATCATTGAATATTTCCAGCATGCCAAAGACAGATCTTGAAGCGAGAATTAATGCCATTCGTGTTGAAGCGGAAACCGCGTTTAAAGCGGCTGCGAGCAGCCGCGATCTCTATGAATTGAAAGTAAAGTTCCTCGGGAAGACGGGAAGCTTTCAGAGCGTCATGAAGGAAATGGGCAGCCTGCCTCCGGCGGACAAACCGTTGGCGGGTAAGCTCGTCAATGAGGCGAAACAAGCGCTCGAAACCGCTTATCAGGAGTGCGAAGCGAAACTTAAAACTCGCGAGCTCAATGAGAAATTGAAAAGTGAAACTCTCGATCTGTCGCTTCCGGGAGTACCGGCGCCGCGCGGAGCACAGCACCCCGTCAGCATCGTGACCGAAGAGATCACTTCGATTTTAGCGCGAATGGGTTATTCGATTCGCACGGGGCCTTTGATCGAAACCGATCGCAATAATTTCGAAGGTCTTAACGTTCCGAAAGACCACCCTGCGCGCGATATGCAAGACACGTTTTACGTTGATGAAACGCATGTCCTAAGAACGCACACGTCTCCGATTCAAGTTCGAACGT
>JAYSST010000445.1:0-1358 GCA_043720435.1 Bdellovibrionales bacterium | reverse complement strand
GACGCGAAACGTTCAGTATTTGATGCTCTTACCCCCGACTTTATTCTAGGCGCGGTTGAGAGCAGCGGGTTTCAACCAACCGGAGAAATCATTCAGCTGAATAGTTACGAAAACCGTGTGTTCGACATTAAGGTTGAACCGCACGAACTCGTCGGCCCGTCGTCAGGCGCACGGCCCGCGATCATCGCTAAATTTTATCGACCTGGTCGTTGGAGCGTCGATGCGATTCAAGACGAGCACGATTTTCTTGTCGACTTAAAGAACGAAGGTATACCGGCAGTCGCGCCGTTCGCCACCGGTGTGGATGAAGAAACCGTTTTTTTCTATGAAGGTTTTCCGACGGCGCTGTTTCCGAAAACAGCGGGGCGAATGCCGCAAGAGTTTATAAAAGGCGAACTCGAGCAAGTCGGACGTTTGCTTGCACGCTTGCATAATGTAGGTGCCCGGCGTCCTGCACCTTATCGACTGACACTTGACGCCGAAACGTATGGCTACAACCCGCTGGATCGACTGGAAAGTATCGTTTATCCCGAATTGTGGAATCGATATCGGGACGCCGCCGAAACGATTCTCGAGTACCTCGACGACGAACTTGATCCGATTGAAAACATTCGAATTCACGGCGATTGCCATAAAGGAAACTTGCTTCAGGTCGATTCCGTCGCGGCCGCGGCGGGCAAAGCCGAGGGCGGATTTTTCTTCGTCGACTTTGACGACTCCTGCAATGGACCCCCAATTCAGGATTTTTTCATGCTGCTCTCTGGAGCCAGCGATCACGATGATCAGGCCAAAAGCGAACTTGAAGCTTTGCTGAAAGGTTACGAAGAGCTGCGAAGCGTTCCGGACAACCTCTATTTGCTAGAGGCGCTACGTGGTTTAAGAATTCTAAATTATTCCGGATGGATCGCCGCAAGGTGGGATGATCCGTTTTTCCCCAGCCTTTTCCCCGATTTCCACAGCTACAACTGGTGGGCGAGCGAATGCCTTCGTATCGAACAGATTGCAGCTGGGCTCTAAAACGGGGGTAATACCGCCTCGTGTTGTTCAGATCCTGAACGAACAATAACAAAGACGCCACGCGCTAAGTGTCCAAACTGCCAAAGTTTTCCACCGAGGTCGCTTTCAAGGAAACTCTCTCTCCGCTAGGGTTTGGCGAAAATGACACGTGGCAGTGTTTGCTGTTCAAGCGGGTACCGAACGCTGGTGCTAAATGCTACCTTCGAGCCGCCGCGAGTAAAACCGTGGCTATGTTTTTTTGAGGCCGGGTCCCGCACAACGGAGCTCCGCGAACCCCGCCAGATCCGAAAGGAAGCAACGGTACCGGCAGCGATGTGTGATGTGGGGTGCCCGGTCACCAT
>JAYSST010000444.1:0-1359 GCA_043720435.1 Bdellovibrionales bacterium | reverse complement strand
CCGAAAACGAGCGAGACAAAACGTTTTCCTTTGAGGCCAAGTTCGTCGAAGGCTCGCACCACGATTGTCGTGGAAGAAATCGACAGAATGCCGCCAAGGAAAAGACTGTCCATTGTCGACCAACCAAGAGCGAGTCCCATTAAAAATCCGAGGCCGACCATCGCGACCACTTCGAAGAGGGCTGTGATCGATGCACTTTTTCCGACATGCGCGAGTTTTTTGAAGCTGAATTCGAGACCAAGGCTGAACAATAAAAAGATAACGCCGATTTCGGCCCACACTTTCACGCTCGCCTGATCGCTCACGGTGGGGAGAAAGGGAATATTTGGTCCGACCAAAAACCCCGCAATGAGATAGCCGAGCACGACCGGTTGCTTAAGGCGGCGAAATAGCAGGGTCACTATCGCGGCCGTAATGAGGATGAAACCTAAGTCTGAGATGAGCTCTGGCAGATGTATCACTCTGGAACGATAGCAAACGCGGTGGGGCTTTTCCAAGACGCAAATGTCGAAAAAGGCTCACGGTCGGTTTCAGGCCGACGTTCATCGGTACATTGATATGAAGAGACCCGGGCCGAGGAGATGTATCGTGAAGACAAAGAAGCATTCGTTGAAGATGAGTTTTCTGCTGCTCGCGGCATTTTTCAGCCTCGGCTTTCTGAGCGGCTGCTCGGACCTAAAAACTCAGGTTATAGCAAACAAACAAGCGACCGCTGAAAAGGTCACACGAACTTATGGACCACTCGACAGCGCAACGCGAGCCGACCATTCGCTTTGGAATCTCAGTCGCAAAGAAAACTAACAGCATTCAGCATTTCGAGTGTTGAAAGCCACCGGCGCTAAGAAACTGTAAGTCGCCGGAAACTCCAAAAGATGTGAAGGCCTCCGGTGAGACTAAAACGCCGGGGGCTTTGGCGTTTTATCGTAGGCTGCCCATTTGGCTTCGGCTTGATCGATGAGCTCTTGATCACTCGCCACGTAATTCCATTTCATCAAGCGTGGCTTATCCAGCGGTGCGCCGCCAAACAAAGTCATCCGGGCGCCTGGACCTAGTTCAATTTCAAGCCGACCGTCGCGGTTCTGAACCTGCTCTTCGGTTCGATCGATCACGAGCAATTGACCTGGCGAGAGTGAACCATGTTCATCGAGGGTGACGTGCCCCTCAGCGACGTACAGTCCAAGTTCTCGTTCATTTAACTCTAGGCTTAGTTTAATTCGGTGGGACGTGGAAGAGTCGAGCACCATAAAGAGAACTCGGCTCGGAAATTCTACCGACGATTTCTTCCCTGCGTATTCGCCCATTAGAAGCTGCGCTTTGACTCCCTTGCCGATCTCCCAGCTTGGTATATCCGAGTCTTCG
>JAYSST010000443.1:0-3290 GCA_043720435.1 Bdellovibrionales bacterium | reverse complement strand
CTTAATAAAACAAACTGAACAAATACGAGAGAACAAAATCTAGAACAATAATTGCGACCGAAGTTGAGACAACGGCATTTGTCGTAGCAAGACCAACGCCCTCAGCGCCCGGTTTGCACCGTAAACCGCAGTAGCACGCGAAAAGTGGGATAACCGCGCCGAAAACCGCACCTTTGATCACTGCGAAGAGTAAATCTTGTCCTGAA
Organism: Bdellovibrionales bacterium; assembly: GCA_043720435.1. GTDB lineage: Bacteria > Bdellovibrionota > Bdellovibrionia > Bdellovibrionales > JAMPXM01. The sequence goes on along the minus strand of JAYSST010000443.1, from coordinate 3,084 downwards.
ACGAACGGTCGGCTCATGGTCATAAAAAGTCCGGGTGTGTATCCAAGCTTTAAGACCGACACGACCATCGCAGCCATGAGGCACACGATGTTCGCGATCAAACTCATGATGGCGCCCGAGATGATGCAAGCGACAAGTCTTGGAGCCACAAGAAAACGAACCGGGTCGAGGCCGAGCATTTGCAGCGCTTCGATTTGCTCGGTTACCTTCATCGAACCGACTTCTGCAGCCATTCCTGCGCCCGCTCGTGAGGTCACGAGCAACGCCATCACGACAGCACCAAGTTCCCGCAAGATCAGCATGGCTGCGAAACCAGGCACCATCGAGTCGTTCTGAATGACGAGCTTCATATGGAACGATGCTTCGAGAATTGTGACCATGGCCGCCGCACAAACGCACAGTACGATGATCCACAAGCTCTCGCCGGCGACGAAGTGGATCTGCTTGATCACGTCACGAACGCGAAACGGAGGAATGAAGGACGCGACAATGGTTCGCGCCGCTAGATATGAAAAGCCGAAGATGTGATCGATGATGCTATCGACACTACCGGCGGTGCGGACTTCGGTGCTCACGTGCCCACACCTTTCATCGATATCGCGATCTGAATAATCGTATCAGCGATAAGACTCGTTCCCCAGTCGGCGGCAACGAGCGCGACCATTGTCGCAACGGCTGTTTCAACCACGGCACGGCCGACTCCGCGCGCACCGCCGCTGGCGTTAAAGCCTTTGTAAGTACAAATCGCGGCGAGCACGATCGCAAAAACGATACATTTGAAGAGCCCGGTCGCAATCGACGGCAGCGTAACGATAGTTGGAACGTGGCGAAGATATTCGTCAGGATTGATTCCAGAAAAGAGCACGCCCATCAAAACTCCGCCGGCGATAGACATCAGCAGTCCAGCCGCAAGCAGCGCAAAGCTTGAAATAATGATCGCGATCATTCGCGGCAGAATCAGCTCTTGAAACGGGTTCGCGCCAAGGCATCTAATCGCATCGATTTGTTCCGTTACACGCATTGTGCCGAGTTCGGCCGCCGTGAACGCGCCGACTTTTCCGCTAAGCATAAATGCAATCAGCAACGGTCCCACTTGGCGAATGGTGGCGCTCGTCGAAAGCGCGCCGAGGTATCCGAGAGCACCATAGGCTGTGACCTGCATCGTAAATTGAACGGTCATGATAGCGCCGACGAAAAAACCGGCCATCGCTGTTGTCGGCAAACTTTGCGACGTGACTCGCCAAACTTGATTGAAAACCTCGTGGCGCGAAACGCCGTAACGGCGAAAAACGCCAAAAGCTTCTGCGCAAAACGAAACGCATCCGCCGATTTCCTCGACCAGTCTATATAATGCACCAAAAGAAGCTCCGAAAGACGAGCGGATCATGCTTCGACACCTCGCGCTTTTGCTTCTTCCAAGAAATCAACGACAAGCGGTTGCTTCGAGCTCAAAATTTCTTTTACAGTTCCCTGCTCGGCGATGTTCCCTTGATCGAGAACCACGATTCGATCCGCGATCTCAAGAGCGCAGTCCATATCGTGGCTAACAACAACGGCGGTTGTTTTTAGTTTTCGCGAGAGATCGCGAATCAACAAATTGATCTGCCGGGTTGTGACCGGATCGAGACCCGTTGTCGGTTCGTCGAACAAGAGTATCGCTGGGCCAACGGCGACTGTTCGGGCAAGGCTTACGCGCTTCTGCATTCCATAGGAGATTTGGGCTGGCAATTTAGCTTCGAGCGAATCGATTACTACGTCCGTTCCACCGAGCCCGACCATCGCTAGGCATTCGCGCGCGCGCGGTCTTGCTTGCTCAAGTGTAAGTCCCTCGTGCTTCATCAAGCCATACGAAACGTTCTCGGCGATGCTCAGCGAATCGAAAAGTGCAGGATGTTGAAAAACCATTCCGCAGCGTCGTCGGACCGGAAGGTATTCCTCTTCGGTGAGGTCAGTAACGTCTTGCCCGTCTATATGTATGCGCCCTTCGTCGGCGCGCAGAAGTCCAACGAGGGTTTTTAACAAAACCGATTTTCCAGTGCCGGAAGTTCCTAGGATGAAAACGATTTCTCCAGCCGATATTTTTAAGCTCAAGCCTTTTAGAACCGTTCGATCGCCGAATCTCTTCACTAGATCTGTGAATTCGATCATGCTTCGTGGGGGCGTACTCACGACTGACCTCGTAAAAACTTTGCGACCCGCGGGTCCGTGTGCGCGCGAGTTTCGGCGACGGTGCCGGTCACGATCAGTTCGCCTTTGAAAACGAAGGCAACCCGATCTGCGATTTGAAATGCACGCGAGATTTCGTTTGTTACAAAAATCACCGTTGATTGATCGCGTGTCTGCAGCTCTTTGATGAGGCGGATAATCTTCCGACTCGTAATCGGATCCAGCCCTGCGGTTGGGTCATCGTAAAGAATCAATTTTGGCTTCAGCGCGAGGGCCCGAGCAATACCGAGCCGCTTTTGCATTCCTCCGCTGATTTCCACGGGATAACGTTCTGCGGCGCTCGTGAGACCGACCGACTCGAGAAGCGCGTGACTCAGGACGTTAGAAGCTTCGACAGTTCGACCCAACGTCTCGATTTGCGGAAAGCTCACGTTTTCGAGCGCCGTCAGTGAATCGAAAAGAGCATTCTTTTGAAAGAGCATTCCTGTATCTCGACCAAGCTGCAGACGATCTTTGTCCGACAGTTCAGATCGATTCCGACCGTGAACTGATAGGGTTCCGGCCGTTGGATCGATCAATCCCGCTATGATCTTAAGCAAAAGCGATTTTCCCTCGCCACTGGGACCCATCATCGCGACGACTTCTCCACGACCCACCGCAAGATGAACGTCCCGTAATAGCGTCTCTCCCGCTATAGAAAGCGAAACACCCGAGAGTTCAACCATGGCTGTACTGATGAAAGTCGCGGATTTTTCAACGTCGCTAGTAACCATGTTCTACGAATTACCTTTTGCCCGTATTCTATTTGCCCAACATCTGTGGGGCTGTTCTATTCACATTGAACACTATATTCGATCGCGGCCCGCTCCAATTGAAATTGCCATCAAGTGAGGTTCCTAGTGTCTGCCTACGACAAAA
>JAYSST010000442.1:0-8522 GCA_043720435.1 Bdellovibrionales bacterium | reverse complement strand
AAAATCAAGGGCACCGGTGTTGCAATCACGACAATCACGTCAGGTAACTTCTTGAAATACAACGGCACGAACTGGGTGAACTCGAACCTCGCCGCTGGCGACGTCACGGGCGCGCTGACTTATACGCCAGTGAATAAAGCTGGCGATACAATGACAGGACTTCTGGTTTTGTCTGCGGATCCTGCGGCGAACTTCGGCGCATCGACAAAACAATATGTTGATGCGGTGACGACGAGTTCGGATTCAAACTTCGTTCGTAAAGATGGAACTTCGGTCTTGTCACTCGATTGGGACGTTGACGGAGCTGGCGCGGGTACAAGAAAAATCTCAGGTCTGGCAGCGCCGACAGTCGGCGATGGCGCAGCAACGAAAACTTACTCCGATACTCAGTTTATTACTAAGACATTACCTGCAGCTCCGGCTGCTGGACAAAATGGACAAAGTATTCGTTGGAATAACGTTGGAAACGTTTGGGAATATTACACGCCGGGCACGGGTACTGGCGACTTCTTGGCAAACGGAACAATTCCGATGACTGGTTCACTGGTTAACAACACTACTTCAGCATCAAGCGCGGTTGCCGTTACCCAGTCAGGCGCTGGAAGTGCGGCGACTTTTATGGGTGGCAACGTCGGTATCGGTACGACTCTGCCTTTGGACATCTTGCATATTTCTAAAAATCAGAACGCAAACACGGGTATGTTTGTCGAGAATACAAACACAACATCAGGGTCGTCTTCTTCATTGATGGTGTCTGCTGGAGGTCAATTTATCGAAGTTGGCATTTTGGGGCCAAATACCAACGCCAGCCAGATAAATAACGGCGAAGCATTCATTCAAAGTGGTGGCAGCAGTTTAGCGTTTTGGCAGAGTAGCGTTGCACCTATACGGTTTATTAACAACAGCAGTGAGACGATGCGTTTGACTAGTGGCGGAAACGTCGGAATTGGGACGAATGCTCCAGCATCCAAACTTTCTGTCACCAGCAGTAACTCGACGGCCGATTTGACAACATTCACTGGTGAGTCCCACACGTTTACAGATTCAGGAAATATGGTGGCTGATGCCGCTTATTCGCGCGTCGGAAATAATACATCAATGTCCGTATCGGCTCCCTTGTCCGCACTCGGCTGGAGCGCGGACATTACTGGCATGAATTCAACAGCCTCGTACTCAGGTACTGTCAGCAATGGGAATGGTGTAAGCGTAACGGGAATACAGGGTATTGGTACCTGGTCCGGAACAATGAGTGCATCAGACTATGCCACCGTCGTAGGGGGAAATTTTCAAGCGACTGGGAACCTGCTTACGGGAACCGTTAGGGAACACGTCGGAGTGCAGGTTTTGGCCGTTGGAGCCGGCACTGTGAACACGGGACTCCTTGTTTCAACCGTCTCAACTGCCACTACAAACTACGGAATTCAAATTGCCAGCCCGGCAAGTGGCGCGAATAACTATTCGATCTATTCGAATGCCACAGCGAAATCCTATTTTGCTGGCAACGTCGGTATTGGGACTACAGCGCCTGGTGCAAGGCTTGATGTTGCTGACACGAGCACCACTGCTTCTGCGATCATTGTTCCACGCGCCGGAAACTTCACAGGAACAACTGTTAACGGGATGATCCGTTACAATTCAACTGCGACGCTTTTTGAGTTCTACCAAAACGGCGCGTGGGTGAACTATACGACTGTGTCTGACGGTCGCTTGAAAACCAATGTGGTTCCTGTCACTGACGCCTTAGGTATCGTTAATCAGCTTAACCCTGTGTTCTACGACTGGGACCGCAGCAATCCGAAGGCTTCGAACTTTGCGGAGAAACATCAAGTTGGCTTCATTGCTCAGGAAGTTGAAAAAGTCCTTCCAGAAGTCGTTAACGAGGGCGAGGACAGTTACCGTTCACTTGAGTATGGCAAGATTGTCTCTGTCGTTGTGGCAGCTGTTAAGGAGCTTTACGTTAAGGTCATGGGACATGATGAGATGATTCGAGCACAAGAGCGTGAGATCGCTTCTGTAAAGGCTCAGTTTGATGCAAAATCTGCTCGACTCGAAGCTGAGAACACAAAACTCAAGGCCGAAGCGGAAATACAAAAACAAGAAAATGCTGCAATGAAAGCTCGTCTTGATAAAATCGAGAAGACGCTCAAATCTTTTCCATAGGCCCCTGCCGGCCCATCCCGATCACGAAGTCCAAGCACCAAATGGTCCCACTGGATTATTGGCTGTTAAATCTGACTTACCCGTAAGGCTCCTAATTAAGAAGTGCTATGCCCCGTCAGTGCCCCAACTCGATGCATTGTACGAGCTTCCGCCGTCCCAAATTGGGAACGCCGCGCGATACACTCAAAAGTTCGACACATTGTTCCGATAAAATTCAACGTGAGAACAAATACTTATACAAAGCGATTCGCTACTGTTGCCTTGGTATTCTTTGCGTTTCTACCGCAGAGTGAAATCGCTTTTGCAGCAGATGTTCCACAATCTTTTACTCTTGATGGTCGGCTTTTTAGCGATACGAACGCCACAGCTCCACTTCTAGATTCTTCCATCGCGTTTACCGTTCAAATTTTGGATGAATCAAAAGTTTGTATCGTCTACGAAGAGGCGCAGTCTGCGAGCACTCTCGCTTCGAAAGGATACTTTTCGATTCAAGTGGGTACAGCAGTCGGAAGTCCACTGCGCACGGTAAATGATTCGGCAAACTCGATGCCGACGATTTTCCAAAACATGTCTGTCATCAATGGTCGCCGCGTTTCTGACGGCACCGCTTGTACTGTGCCTGCAGCCGGTGGAAACCGCCGTTTTGTTCGCATCAAGATTTTGCCACCGACAATGGGCGGAGTCGCACGTACACTTGCACCGGACTTATCAATCGATTCTGTTCCGAACGCGATCATTGCAGAGCGCGCAGAGAGCTTACAGGGACTGCGTGCGAACAATGTTCTGCAGGTGAATACGGCTAGCGGCAGCACACTTTCGCAGTCGAATCTCGAAAGTCTTTTCACATCATCGACCCGCTTCAATTCACTGACTGCTGTCGTCGATGGAACAAGCGCTAATTACATGCGATCTAATTCTGCAAGTGGAGCCCAGCTTCCGTCGATGGCGGGTGCGCCGTCGAGTCCGACTCCGGGTTCGATCTGGTTCGATTCGTCAGACAATAAGTTGAAATATCAAACTTCGGTTGGTCCAAGTACCCTCGGGACCGGTGCCGGAACGGTAACGAGCGTTGGCTTCACAGCGCCGACCGAACTTACAGTAGCTGGCGCACCGATTTCAACGAGTGGCGCAATCGCCGTCACTTGGGCGACGCAAACGACGAACAAAGTTTTCGCAGCTCCGGATGGAGTGACGGGTACGCCAACGTTCAGAGTGATGACCTCGAACGATATTCCAAATCTTCCTTGGACAAAAATCACGTCGATGCTGCCGACGACGCTGTTGGGTTACGGAATTACCGACGCCGTTCGAAATGTGGGTGGAACTCCTAGCATCGAAAGTGGTTTGAATGCGGCGAAAGGTGCGGGGGCGACCGCGGGTCGCGTTTGGATTTCGACCGACACAAGAGAAATTTATCGCGACAACGGAACAACTTGGGATTTGATCGGCACGTCGACGACGACCGATGCTACAAAACTTCCACTCGCAGGTGGAACGATGACGGGCGCTTTGGTAAACAACACGAACTCTGCATTAACGGCACTTGCCATTACACAATCGGGCGCAGGCAACGCAGCGACATTTACAGGTGGAAATGTTGGTATCGGCACGACGGCGCCGGGGACCGCATTGGATGTGTTCATGTACGACACAACCGTTTATAGCGGAACCAGCTTTCGGTCGAACGGTGCCAACGTCACAAATTCAACAAACACGAGCGCCAACAACACATTCTCAAATTTGACGCTTCAAACTTCGGCCACCGGTGGCGGAGCACTTACGTCCCGCGGTGCCATCAATTTAATTCAACCCCTGAGTGGTTCCGCCAACGGAGAAATGTCATTTCAAGTCGGCGGAGTCGGATCGATTTCTGAGGTTCTGAGAATGACCAGTGCTGGCAACGTTGGTATTGGTACCGCGGTGCCGTCGACACTTCTGGATGTCAATGGCGGTTTGACCTTGCGTGGATCCACAGCAGCAGCCAATGCTGCAGCGACGTCTCAGGGTAAACTCTTTTACGACACAGCAACCAACAAGTTCAAAGTTTCAGAAAACAACGGCGCGTTTGTGGATCTCGTCGGCGGCGGCGGAACAGTGACTTCGGTTTCTTCGGCGAATTCATATTTGTCTGTGGCGACAGGAACAACGACTCCGGCTTTAACATTAAATGTTGGTACTGCGGCGAACACGGTTGCTGCCGGTGACGATTCGCGAATCACGGGTGCATTGCCAGCAGCGACGGCATTCGCAGGTGACTTGAGTGGAGTTTACAGCGCGACGTCGGTTGACAAAATTAAAGGTACTGGCGTTTCGATCACAGCGATCACTTCAGGCAACTTCTTAAAATACAATGGCACCAACTGGGTGAACTCGAATCTCGCTTCGGGCGATGTCACCGGCGCACTTACATATACGCCAGTGAACAAAAACGGCGATACAATGACCGGACTTCTTGCATTGTCAGCCGATCCTTCCGCGGCACTCGGCGCTTCGACAAAACAATACGTTGATGCAGTCACGACAAGTTCGGATTCGAACTTCGTTCGAAAAGATGGGACTTCAGTGTTGTCCCTTGATTGGGATGTCGACGGTGCGGGCGCAGGTATACGAAAAATTTCTGGTCTCGCAGCACCGACTGTCGGTGATGGCGCGGCTACGAAAACCTATGCCGATACCCAGTTCATCACTAAGACTTTACCAGCGATTCCCGCGGTCGGACAAAATGGACAGAGCATTCGTTGGAACGACGGCGGTAACGTTTGGGAGTACTACACACCGGCAAGCGCAGGCGTATCCGGCGGGGGAACAACCGGTAAGATCGCTAAATTTTCTGGAGCGACGGCGGTCAGCGATTCGTTGCTTACTGAATCTGGTGCAGACGTCACGTTCGGTACTGGATTAAGAGTTACCGGTAACGGCGGGAGTGGTCACTCATACTTGTCGCAGATGACTTCTAGCGGAATCATTATGTCGGGTAACAGCACCACATTAGAGGTCGGTGTCACCACAAGCCTTGTCAAGACGTCTGGCAATCTCGAAGTGCTAAACGCAAACGCGACCAATTTGCGCATCAATTCGGGCAACTCAGTCAGCTGGGACTTTGCTTCAAATTATACGGTCAACAACAATTTGACTCTGACTCCGACTGCCGCTGGAAGCTTCATCGTCGCAGCCCCGATCGACGTTAACGGCTCGGCTACTTTCCGCGCAACAAACGCACCCGCAGCTGCAGCCGCGCAAGGTAAACTCTATTACGACACGGCAACTAACAAATTCAAAGTTTCTGAAAATAACGGCGCGTTCGTTGACCTGATTGGCGGCGGCGGAACAGTGACTTCAGTTTCGTCCGCCAATTCATACTTGAGTGTCGCAACAGGAACAACGACTCCCGCTTTGACTTTGAATGTAGGTACCGCAGCAAACACGGTTGCGGCGGGCGATGATTCGCGAATCACAGGTGCATTGCCTGCAACCACGGCGTTCGCAGGTGATGTGAGCGGAGTTTACAGCGCAACCTCGGTTGACAAAATCAAAGGTACAAACGTCGCCATTACGACGATCACTTCTGGGAACTTCTTAAAATATAACGGAACGAATTGGGTGAACTCGAATCTCGCAGCTGGTGATGTTACGGGTGCGCTGACCTATACTCCGGTAAACAAAGCCGGCGACACGATGACCGGCCTTCTTGTACTGTCAGCCGATCCTTCGGCGGCTCTGGGCGCATCGACAAAACAATACGTTGATGCAGTCACGACAAGTTCGGATTCGAACTTCGTTCGTAAGGATGGCACTTCGGTATTGTCGCTTGATTGGGATGTCGACGGTGCTGGCGCGGGAACTAGAAAAATCAGCGGTCTCGCAGCTCCAACCGTCGGTGATGGTGTGGCAACAAAAACTTACGTAGACACCCAGTTCATAACTAAAACTCTGCCAGCAGCCCCAGCAGCTGGGCAAAACGGTCAGAGTCTTCGCTGGAACAACGGTTCCAACCTTTGGGAATACTACACCGCGGGTTCGGGTGGCGGCGATTTCATGGCGAGCGGTGCTGTGCCGATGACTGGGCCGTTGGTTAACAACTCAAATTCAGCCGCGGCAGCTGTTGCGGTAACACAGTCCGGAGCCGGCTACGCTGCGACTTTCATGGGTGGTTTTGTCGGTATCGGGACAGCAACGCCTTCCGGAACATTAGACGTACAAGGTGGCACAGCCGCTGCTTCAACTAACGGTGTCGGGATTAATTTTGTAGCTCAGTCGGCAGGCTCTGGAGGAAACTTCAACGGCGGCAGCGTCAACCTAACTTCGGGAAATAGCACGAGCAACGGTGATGGTGGAAACATTTCGCTTTCCGGTCCGATCATGCCGTCGCAAAACTCGGGTGGAAATATACAGCTGAAGTCTGGTGCGTATTCGAACGCGGCTGGTGCGAGTTACCTTGAACTTTCGTCGAGTGGCGCTGCTGTTGGAAATGGCGATGCACTTTTAAGAGCCGGCGACGGTCACGTGGTGCTGGGAACTCCCGGAAGTTTAAATTTGCGCGCAGGAAACGCGATGTACAATGCCGGCGGAACCGTCAATATCACCGGCGGTAACGGTGGAACTACAAACGGCGCCGGCGGCAATGTTGCAATTAACGGCGGCGCTAAACAGGGCACTGGCGCATATGGAAACGTCGTTTTGGGTAACGCTGGAGGAAACGTCGGCATCGGGACGGCGTCGCCGTCAACAACTCTCGACCTCGGTGGCGCGGCCACTTTCCGCGCGACAACTGCGCCTGCGGCTGCTGCAGCACAAGGTAAACTTTATTACGACACTGCGACAAACAAATTCAAAGTTTCGGAAAATAACGGCGCTTTCGTAGATCTCGTAGGCGGCGGCGGAACGGTGACTTCGGTTTCTTCTGCCAATTCATATTTGAGTGTTGCTACCGGAACAACGACTCCGGCTTTAACATTAAATGTTGGCACCGCAGCAAACACAGTCGCAGCCGGCGACGATTCTCGAATCACTGGCGCTTTGCCAGCAGCAACGGCATTTGCGGGCGACGTGAGCGGAGTTTACTCGGCGACGTCGGTTGATAAAATTAAAGGAACAACCGTTGCGATTACAACGATCACTTCGGGTAACTTCTTAAAGTATAACGGAACGAACTGGGTGAACTCGAATCTCGCAGCTGGCGACATTACTGGCGCATTGACATACACGCCAGTAAATAAAAACGGCGATACAATGACGGGTCTGCTCGTTTTGTCTGCCGATCCTTCGGCGGCACTTGGCGCTTCGACGAAACAGTATGTCGATGCCGTGACGACAAGTTCGGATTCGAACTTCGTTCGTAAAGACGGAACGTCAGTATTGTCACTTGATTGGGATGTCGACGGTGCTGGCGCGGGAACCAGAAAAATTGCCGGTCTCGCTTCACCGACAGCAGGCGATGGCGCTGCAACAAAAACTTACGCAGACACTCAGTTCATTACAAAGAATTTACCTGCAGCACCTGCGGCAGGACAAAACGGACAAAGCATTCGCTGGAACAACACAACTCCTGCTTGGGAATATTATACTCCAGCAGCGGGCGCTGGCGACTTCTTAGCGAACGGTACGGTTCCAATGACCGGCGCGTTTGTGAACAACACAAGCTCGGCTTCAACAGCGCTTGCAGTCACACAGTCCGGCGCTGGTCACGCCGCGAGTTTCATGGGTGGCTTTGTCGGTATCGGCACGACGAATCCGGTTGCACCACTTGAAATCTACAAAGACACGAGCACGTCAGGTAACGTTTTGCGCATGCAATCGAGTACGAATGATACAGTCAACTCGACTCATGACATTCAGTTTGGATATAATTTTGCAGTCCAAGGTGGGATTAGATTTTCGAATCCGGCAACAGATGTTTCCAGCTTGGAATTTTCGAATTGGGGCGGGGCGGGTCCTGGAAGAACCGTTCGCATGGGCATTTATGGAACTAACGGAAATGTCGGCATCGGAACCGCTACCCCAAACACAGCGCTTGATTTAAATGGAGCACTGTCAACACGCGCAATTGCCGCCCCTGCAATTTCTGTTGCAGGCCAGGGTCGTATCTACTTTGATAGCACAAGCAACACGTACAAAGTTTCTCAACACAATGGGGCGTATTCTGATCTCGCAACCATCGCGAATGTAAGTGCCGGTTTCGTCGCAAAAGCGGGCGACACAATGACGGGTCCACTAAGAGTTGCAAACGGAACAACCGCTGCTCCATCAATGTCGTTTTCGTCGAGTCCAACCACGGGTTTTTACTCTTCAGCGGCTGACAACATCCAAGTCACTCTCGGCGGCGCGACAAGAATAAACATCGATCCGAGTTATATGTATGGCAA
>JAYSST010000441.1:0-3291 GCA_043720435.1 Bdellovibrionales bacterium | reverse complement strand
AAAGCCTCGTTGTGGGTTCGCAAAGTTTTTCCGAAATAGAATCCCCACTCGGCAGGTTCAAGAAATGGAATTGCGTAAACGGACGCGCTGACTCCGTTTGAATCTATTTGAACAGGGGTGGATATAGATTCGGGCGTCGCAAAAACATGTAAACCCGACGCTCGCAAGAGGTTTGCGCCCACACCGACTCGTGTACTTGAATCGTGATTGCCGGGAATCATCAAGACGGGAGTACCAAGTTCAAGAACACTTTTTACTAAGAATTGATCAAGCAGACGAACGGCGTCCTCTGGCGGAATGCTGCGATCGTAAAGGTCGCCCGCGAGCAGAACTAAATCGGGCTTTTCGCTCGCGATTAAAGCTTCGAGTTCGAGAAGTGCGTGCTTCTGATCTTCAAGTAAGGACTTCGCAAAGAGCGACTTACCGAGATGCCAGTCTGAGGAGTGCAACATTTTGATCACGCGGGTCTAGACGTATCAAATTTGACGAACGATGACGAACTTGCTGGTATGGACAACTGGGGGGCGTTGTGAGAATTCCGGTTATATATTCGCAGATGATGGTGGCAGACAGCCTGCATACCGTATCGCTGTCGGCGCAAAAGCCCTCGGTGGTCGCCCAGGCGTTACGCAACGCTCAATTCCCTGTCGATTTTGTAGAACCAGTGCCGACTGATATTGAAGAGCCTTACACCAACGGATCATTGTTAACGGGTGCGAAGCTTGCGTTATTGAAGGGTGGGCCAGGGAAGCGCGGCTCCGTGCGATATCGACCGGTGGTCGCTTCGTTGTCCTCAGGATTTCATCACGCGAAGTGGAATGAAGCCGCTGGTTTTTGCACGTTCAATGGTTTGATGGTAACAGCTGCGCATTTGTTTCATCACCATTTGGTCGAGCGAATTGCGATCATCGACGTTGATTATCACTATGGCGATGGCACGGACGAAATACTGGCAAAGACGGGTCTAGCTGCGAACGTATTTCATGTAAGTTTCGGGAAAACGTTTAAACGACCGGACGAAGCCGGGGCCTATCTCGATCGAATGAAATCGTTAGAAGCTGAACTAGTTCGTTTTGCTCCTGGGCTAATTATTTATTCCGCCGGCGTTGACGCTCACATCGAGGATCCCCTCGGTGGACTTCTCACAACCGAACAATTGGCGACCCGAGACGAGATGATGTTTGCAATGGCAAAACGTCTTGCGATTCCAGTGGTGTTTAATCTTGCTGGTGGCTACCAGCGCGATGGCGACGGGGGAATTTCGAAGGTCGTGGCACTTCACCTCGGAACTTTTGCCGCGGCACTTCGAGTTCACGCCGTCGCCGACCGTGCTGCGACGCATTAGTACCTTCGAGCGGAGGCGAGTGCCTGTACCATAAATGCATGTTGGCGCTTGTTCTTCATCCCAGCGAAACTCGGAGTCCGAAGCATTCTGTTCGCGCGAGTGCGCGGCGGATTTTAGATTCAGATTTATTTACGCTTCGGTACGAAATCGAAGGTGCCTCACAGGTGAGCTGCCCCGGCGTCAGTGACAGCCCTGAACGGCGAGACGAGCTTTGGAAGGCGACGTGTTTCGAATGTTTCAGTGCCGGTTCGTCGAGGTCATACTGCGAATGGAACTTTGCTCCCAACGGCGATTGGGCGGCTTACTTTTTCGAAAATTATCGAGCCGGGATGAGAAATATTGAAGTCGAGCGTCCGACAATAGAGCGCACGTCGATCGCGGATCGCGCGAGATTTCAAATTGATCTCGCGCTTGGTCAAGGGTTTGCTCAAGATATTGTAATCCTATCGTTGACCGCAGTCGTCCTTGAGAAGGGTGATGCAAAACCTTTTTATTGGGCGCTGGCTCATTGTGCTGCAAAACCTGATTTTCATTTGCGCGAGAGTTTTACTCTCGAGTTGGGATCCTAGTGTTCCGCTTAGGCTTCGACCGTTTTTTGCACGATAAATCTTTTCGACGATCGTGCGCAGGGAAGCGTGTCGCACTTCTCGGACACCCTGCTTCGGTCAGTTATCTTCGCAATTCAAAATTCGGTTTTGAACATTCGATGGATGCGTTGATTGCTTTCGCGAAAGAAACGGGTGAGTTCAAAGTGACAGCCGCCTTCGGGCCGCAACACGGCATGCGCGGCGAACTTCAAGATAACATGCAAGAGACGCACACCTATACAGATCCGACATGGAACGTTCCGGTGTATTCTCTCTACGGAGATGTGCGCCGGCCGACAGCCGAGATGATGAATTCTTTCGACGTGCTGCTTGTCGATCTTCAAGATGTCGGAACGCGAATCTACACTTTTTTAACGACACTTCTTTACGTCATGGAAGAAGGTGCTCGGCATAAGAAAAAAATCGTCGTTCTCGATCGACCCAATCCCGCCGGCCGTCCCATCGAGGGGACGTTGCTTGAAAAAGGATTCGTCAGTTTTGTCGGTTGTGCCGAAGGCTTGCCAATGCGCCACGGACTGACACTTGGCGAAGCTGCGCTTTGGTTCAAAAAGCGTTTGAGGATTGATGTCGATCTCGAAGTCGTCGGGATGCAAGGATATCGTCCGGATGCTAACGGTGAGTACGGCTGGCCATCGGGAGACTTAACCTGGGTCAATCCATCTCCGAACGCGGCTACAGTTTCGATGGCGCGAGCGTTTCCCGGCACCGTGTTGATTGAAGGAACAAATCTTTCTGAAGGACGCGGAACGACTCGACCACTTGAGACTTTGGGAACCGACGGCACTGATCAAAGTCGCGTGTTGGCACTCATGCATGAACTCTCGCCTGAGTGGATGAAGGGATGTTTGATTCGACCGTGCTGGTTTCAGCCGACGTTTCAGAAGCATGCAGGCAAAATCATTTCGGGATTCCAAATTCACGTTGATAATGGATCGTACGATCACGACGTCTTCAGACCCTATCGACTCGTGGCTTTGTGGCTCAAGGCATTGCGCATCGATAATCCGAATTACGAAATTTGGCGAGACTTTCACTATGAGTACGAGAAGGATCGTTTAGCGATTGATCTCATCAACGGCGGATCTTTTCTGCGCGAATGGGTGGACGAAGGAAAATCTCGGTCGGTCGCAGAGTTTGAAGAACGATGCGCACGCGATGAAAAGATCTGGGCGCAAGACCGCGCCGAATTTCTGCTTTATTAAGCCAGGGTGGTTGTCAAAATACGGGGGCAGGTTTTCGGAGGGTCGCAAAAGAGCTGTAGGCGACGGACGCCAGAATTATAGCACCGCCGAAAAGCTGAAGCGGTCCCATTTTTTCGCCGAGAAAGATAAATGCAAA
>JAYSST010000440.1:0-1362 GCA_043720435.1 Bdellovibrionales bacterium | reverse complement strand
TTGAGTAAATTGATTTTAACCTTAATAAAATTACGACGAACAGCGTTATATGCTCCTCGATATTGAACGAGCCAACGCCCAGGCACGTCCATTCTGTTGGAGTTGCCGTCAACCGAGTGGCGGCTGCTACTGCGTGCACGTTCGCGCTTTCGATCCGGCGATGAGCTTTGTTATTTTGATTCACAAAATCGAATCACGAAGGCGGATCGCAACTGGGCGCATGTCCCACCTCATGCTGAAGAGCTCACGGCTGATTGAAGGCGATTGCTTTGAAGACAATGCGCTTGTGAACAGCCTGATTGCCGACCCGGAAGTTTTTCCGGTCGTACTTTATCCCGGTGCGGGTTCAATCGACGTTTCAAATTTAACTCCTGCTGATCAAACGGCGATTGTGCCCGCGAATCGACGCCTTTTAATCTTTGTGATCGATGGCACATGGGCGACCGCCCGACGAACGATGCGACTAAGCACAAACCTCGCGCGACTGCCGCGAGTGTGTTTCTCTCCGGTGCGGGAATCACAATTCAAAGTTCGAAAACAACCGGCAGCGCACTGTGTTTCGACAATCGAAGCGATTCATCACACGATTGAATTGCTCGGCGACAGTCAGGGTTTTAAGACCGCAACACGGATGCACGACGGTCTGCTCGATGTTTTTTCATTCATGGTGGAAAGACAGAGCGGGTATATGCCGACGCTTAGTCGCGCAAAGCTTCGGGAGTAAACGCCGAGGATTTAAGTCCGGTGTTCAACTGCTGATCGCTGAACACGATTCGTGTAAATCTCTTGGTACGAAGATTTTCGATTTTCATTTCCGTTGGGCGCGAGACCGCGCCCTTTTGTCGATAGCCAGCGATCGAGATACGTTTGAACGCGGCACCTTTTCGATCGGCGCATTCTGCTGATTTCATCAAGCGCGTCTTTTCGTCAAATCGTGCAACGCACTTCGAATAGGCACTTTCTTTATTAACAATTCGCGACTCGATGGTAACGATACCATTTTCACGGCTCACGATCTTCGCTTTAGCTCCATTGATCTGGCTCAAATCTAAATCCTCTGTCGAGAGTTCAGAGCCAAGAATGGGTGCGCCAGCTTCGCTGCCACCCATTACGCGTCTCACTTGTTTCGAAGACGGAATATAAATCCAACGACTCTGCGTTTCGCCATTCGTGACAGTTAGGACTGAAGTGCCCTTCAGACTCTTTGGTTCTAAAATTCGGGCTATAATTTTCTGCTGCTTCTCTGACCGCGAACCTGCTTTCGTGCTGAGGCGAGAGAGTTCGATTTTTCGGGTCTCTTGCTCGCCGTCGGGTTCGACATTGGTTAACTCAACTTCGACTTGCTCGTCGCGGGCGAATAGA
>JAYSST010000439.1:0-3299 GCA_043720435.1 Bdellovibrionales bacterium | reverse complement strand
TGAATCAGCAGTTCCCAGGGAACAACATGGTTTATTTGTACGAAGAGAAACAAAACGGACACTCGGCGCGTACCGAACTCGTCGACGAGCTCGCATTCATAGGTAAGCAGTTTGGAATCTCGACTCTGGATACACTTAAGTAGTGGTCTCCCAGCGCTGCCAAAGCACGGCTTTGGTAGCGCTGAGCCGAGCCGCCGCCTTGTAAGCGCTAGCGAAGCACAGCTTCAGTTGTGCTAGCGAAGCACAGCTTCGACCCTCGGAGTCGCAACGGGTCCGCCGGCGGATTTCAGCTGTTGCTTGAAATACGCCATGGAACTTTTCAAGCCGTCTTCGAGAGAAACTTTGGGTTCCCAGCCAAACGCTTTTGCTCGAGTAATGTCTGGACGTCGCACTTTGGGATCGTTCTCTGGCAGTGGCAAGTGAGTGACGCCCGCACGGCTCTCGCTCAACTGAATCACTTGCTTCGCGATCTCAGCAACAGTTCGTTCGACCGGGTTTCCAACGTTCGTCGGTCGGGATTCGCTGCTGCGAGCGAGTGCGATCAGTCCACTTACGAGATCTGAAACATAACAGAAGCTTCTAGTCTGAGTTCCATCGCCGTAAACGGTCAGCGGACGTCCTTGAAGGGCCTGCATAAAGAAGTTTGGAATAATGCGGCCATCGTTCGGTCGCATGCGCGGCCCGTAGGTATTAAAAATGCGCGCCATTCGGATTTTCGTTCCGAACTCTTTCGAATGAGCAACCGAGAGGGCTTCGCCGAATCTTTTCGCTTCGTCATAGCAAGAGCGATGTCCGATCGGATTCACATTCCCGAAATAGGACTCAACCTGTGGATGGACTTCGGCATCGCCATAAACTTCGCTCGAACTCGCGTACAAGCAAACAGCTCCGGTCGCACGTGCGAGATCGAGCATCTGCCGATGACCCGTCGCGGACGTTTCGAGAATCGAGACGGGAATTTTATCGAAGTCGACAGGTGATGCAGGCGAAGCCATGTTGTAGATCTCGTCCAATGCTCCAGCTTTTGCTTCGAGGCCCAACTTCGATAGCGCTAGCGCCATCGGCTGGCGAATGTCGTGCCGGACGAATCGGAATCGCGGATTTTTCCGCGCCTCCACAAGATTTTCTTCGCGGCCCGTAACAAACGAGTCAAGGCCGATGACTTCGTGGCCCTCTTCGAGCAACGAATCGACCAGATGACTTGGGAGGAAACCTGCGGCGCCCGCGACTAAAATCCGTTTTACTTTTTTAGATGGCGCGGTCTCTTTGCGAAGTAGTTCTGAACCAAGTTTCGCCTGACTTCGCATTTGCCGACCGATGCAGAAATAATCGAAGCCAGCAGCCGAGGCCTTCGCCGGTTCGAGCACGTTACGACCATCAAAAATCGCGGGATTTTTCATAGCTGATTTCAGTTTTGCGAGATCTGGAGTTCTGAATTCGTTCCACTCGGTGACGATGGCAAGTGCATCAGCCCCTTTGGCCGCCTCAAGCGCCGATGCTGCGGCTTGAAAGGGACGAGTGAACGAGGCCTTCGCCGTTTCCATCGCAACCGGATCGAAGCCGACAACTTTCGCTCCGGCGTCGACCAATTGTTCGACGATGTACATTGCCGGTGCTTCACGAACATCGTCGGTGTGCGGTTTAAAGGCCAAGCCCCACATCGCAATCGTTTTGCCGTGCAAAGTTTCGCCGCGACTTGTGAAGTAGTCGCGCATTCGATTGAAGAGAACAAGTTTTTGACGATCATTCACGCTGTCAGCAGCTTCAACGATGTGCATTGGAATTCCCACAGCTTGTCCGCTGTGGGTCAGTGCCTTCACATCTTTCGGAAAGCAGCTGCCGCCGAAGCCAACGCCTGGATAAAAGAACGCCGGATTGATTCGACTGTCAGATGTAAAACCGCGTCGCACGTCGTTGATGTCGGCGCCGAGCTTATCTGCAAGCAGCGCGAGTTCGTTGATAAACGATATCTTCACGCTTAAGAAAGCGTTCGCTGCGTACTTTGTCATTTCAGCAGAAACGTTATCCATGAAGAGAATCGGGTGACCGTTTTTCACGAACGGTTCGTAAAGTTCGCGCATGACGGCTTCGGCCTTCGCCGAGTTACAACCGATGACGACACGGTCCGGTCGCAAAAAGTCTTCGACTGCGGCACCCTCTTTTAAAAACTCGGGGTTGCTGACGACTTCAATTTCGATTTTCGTTATCTCAAGAATTCGCGCCCGCACTTTGTCTGCGGTTCCGATCGGCACGGTGCTTTTCAGCACAAGAGTTTTTGGGCGATCCGCGATCTTGGCGACGGACTCAACAACGGCCATCGTAGGTCCCATGTCGGCGCTGCCGTCGTCCTTTTCAGGAGTGCCGACGGCGATGAAAACGACGTCACAGTTCTTAACGGCAGAGGCAAGATCAGTCGTGAAAGTCAGGCGACTTGCCGCGCGATCAAATACGTCGCTAAGTCCCGGCTCGTAGATCGGAATTTCTCGTCTTTTGAGAGCTGCAATTTTCTTCTCGTCTCGATCGACTCCCCAGACGTCGTGCCCTGCGTCAGCAAAGCAAATTCCGGCGACGAGGCCGACGTATCCTGTTCCGACGATGGCTACTTGCATAATAACTCCTCAAACCGCACTTGAAACTTCATTTCGCCTCTTCCCGATGGAAGGTCAAGTCGCGTAGAAGGATAGAGTGGAAAACTCTACTCGAAAGACGATTGCGCTGACCGTCCTTAAAATCTCGCTCGCGGTCGGGCTTATTGCGTGGATCATCCAGCGCGGCGGACTCGATCCGAAAGCACTCAAAGTCGCGCTCGAGCCAAAAGCTTTTCTTATTCTCGGATTTCTCGTTTTTTTACAGATCGCTTTTGCAAACGCGCGCTGGCACGTTTTGCTCAAGGGCCAAGGTTTTAAGATCTCTTTAAAACAAATATTTCCGCTCACGCTGATCGGCATGTTTTTCAATTTTGCAATGCCCGGAAGCGTCGGCGGCGATATCGTAAAGGGATATTACCTTGCTCAGGATTTTCCAGAGCAAAAGCTGACCGCCGGAGTCAGCGTCTTCATGGACCGTCTCATCGGGCTCTTTGTCATGGTTTTCTCGGGAGCCATCGCCATTTTAGCCTTCCACGAGCGCCTCACACACGACTCGCGATTGATGGCGATTGCAACTGGCGCCCTCGTGCTGACCGCCATTTTTGTTGTGATTCTTGCGGTTTCTCTTTCGCGACGACTGCAAGCTCCACTTCGATTCTTGACGAGCTATCTTCAGAAACTGCCGGGGCACAAAGCGCTGCACGATATTTA
>JAYSST010000438.1:0-3314 GCA_043720435.1 Bdellovibrionales bacterium | reverse complement strand
CGAAGGATGTCGTGTCGCGATGTTTACCGTATCCACCGTTGTTAGCAGCGAACGGCGACAACATCGCGGCTCCGGATGCCGTCGATGAATCGGCGCAGTGGCTGCGTTCGCAAGGTGCAAACTTGATTATTTTGGTAAACGTGCTAGGTGCGGGCGAGCCACTCTCGCGCGGCATCGCCGAAGAGCAATACGGTACCAGCGTGTTGTGGACCGAAGTGCGACGAAAACTTTTAAAAACTCGCGCGCCGATGGTCAGCTGGATCGTCAGCGTCAACACCGTCGGGAAAACGATCGACGACGTATCTTCACGAAGAGCGAACGTCGAACTCGGAGCAAAAGCGGCCGCCGATTTGACAACAAAACTAACGAAGCAATACGGCTTTTAATAGGTAACAGTTCCCTTTTTGAAGGGCATCGCGTCTAGAATCGTGCTTTTGGCTCCGCTTGTTCGTCGAAGTGCGAACACTCTACGTCGCAAGGCGGACTGGATCCCAGTTTCCTGTTCTGCTCTGAATGCTTCCTCGAGCCAATCGAGATCGAGTTCAATCGCGCCAGCACTCTGATAAAATGGATCGATCATCTTCCAGTTTGAGCTGTCGTTGAGTGAAGAGTGCGGGTATTCGCGAACGCTTCCGCAAATCCCAGCCTTGACGGGATTTCGAAAAACGTATTTTACAGCATTCCAGTAGTAAAGTTCGGTGCCGATCAGACTCCACTTATAACGACCGCCGAAAAAGTGATTGATTCGACCCGAAGCGCGATTTGCTTTTCGGGCAACTTCTCGATGGAGATACTTCATAGCTTCGCCCACATTCGCTTCGGGCGTACTCAAGATGAGGTGATAGTGATTCGACATTAAGACAAACGCATGCACCTCACATTTAAATTGCAGAGAGATCTGTGCGAGACATTCTAAAAAGATCTTCCAGAGGGTAGGGAGCTCGACATAGAAGCAGTCGCGATTATTTGACCGGTTCGTAATGTGATATGGAAACGAGTCAGACAGGATTAAAGCTTTTCTCGGCATGGCGAGACCTGCGAACAGGTTTCATGCCAAGCTCCAGTGCGTTCCAGAGGCGCTCGCGTTTTCGCGGATCGAAGTTCGGTTTTAATGCGCGGTGCATTCCAAAAAGGGAACTGTTACCTGGTGAGTTCCAGAACCCGTCCTAGTGCGATCGAAAGGTCAAGAGTGCCGGTGAATCCATTCAGCGCGATACACTCGATTGTGGTTGGACGAAACGCGGTCGATGCCGGAATCGTTTTTAACAACGCATGTTCTGAACCATCGATCGCGGTTTGAAAAACAACATCGACCTTCCCTAGGTTTTCGTCGAAGGAGCTTTGCCCGGCTCGGCAAAAAGCACGGTTGGTATCAATCGCGGCATCGGCCGTAAGGTTCCCGTCTTGAAGAACGTAGCCACGCCCGTTGGACAGGCCGAGCACGCGACTTTGCAAAATCTGATAGGTACCTGTGAAGTTCGCGGGAAGACCAAACGCCGAATAAGAATACAAAACAAATGCGAGTGCGGTAACAGAACTCGATTTTGGGTACTTCAGCTTCACGAAACGACTTTCCCTAGTGGTGAAGGTTTAATCGTAGGTCTCTTTATTTCGATTTGGCAGGAGTTTAGGTGGTTTTCCGAGGGAAATGAGCCTGAGGTCGAGCTGTTTTTTAGAGTGTGCCTCTGCTATTCTGTTTTGCATGCGTAAACCAGCCGACAACATGCAGATCTTCGCTCGCCGCCGCCGCCTCCTCGCTGAAAAAGCGCATGGAGCCGCGATTATAATTCCCTCACACCCAGCGATGATTCGTAACAACGATGTTCACCATCAATATCGACAAGACACGAATCTTTTTTACCTCACTGGATGGGAAGAGCCCGAGTCGGTTTTTGTTTTCCGTCCCGGTCAGACTCCTGAAACCGTCATGTTTGTGCGCGCGAAAGATGTGGAACGCGAAACGTGGGACGGGTTCCGTTATGGTCCCGACGGTTGCGCTCAAGAATTTAAGATCGATAAAACGTTTTTAATTCAGGATTTCGAAAAAGAGATCACGGGCCTCTTGCAGTCCGTTGACCGAATTTACCACCGTTTCGGAATTCACGGAGACTTCGATATCCAGCTGCTATCGACACTCGAGGCTGTGCGACGGGCGCACGGACGAACTGGCCGCGGCAGTCTTCCAGTTCTTGATTCGTGGGAGCTGATCGGTGAACTTCGCGCTATCAAAACTGCGGATGACATCGAGCTGATGCGACGGGCGGGTAAGGTTTCAGCGCTCGCTCACATCGAAGTGATGAAGGCAACTAAGCCCGGCGTTAGTGAAAAACAATTGCTCGGAGTTTTCTTAGGCTCGATCTATCACCAAAACGCTGATCGCGAAGGTTACGGGTCCATCGTCGCTTCAGGAACAAATGCCTGCACATTGCACTATACGTTCAACGATCAAACTTGCCGCGAAGGCGATTTGCTTTTGATCGATGCGGGCGCCGAAGTCCGATATTACACGGGAGACATCACGCGCACTTATCCGGTGAACGGAAAGTTTTCGCCCGCACAGCGCAAAGTTTACGACCGGGTCTTGGAAGTTCAAAAAGAACTGTGTGCTACTTCGAAACCGGGAGTTCCGTTCAAATCGTTACAAGATCGCACGATCGATTTTATGACCGACACGATGATTGACCTCAAGTTGGTTAAGACCTCGCGATCAGAAGCAATCGAGCGCCTGCTGTATAAAAAATATTATCCGCACGGGGTCAGCCACTTTCTCGGCATGGACGTTCACGATACCGGACTTTATTCGACTTTCAGTGAACCAGCAGCAGAACCGAAATCGCGAACGTTAGAAGCCGGAATCGCTTTCACGATCGAACCGGGACTTTATATTCCGCACGACGACAAAGACGCGCCGGAAGAACTTCGCGGGATCGGCATCCGAATCGAAGACGACGTTGTCGTCACAGCGACCGGAATCGACAACCTTACGATCGACGCACCGAAAGAAGTGTCCGAGCTCGAAGCCCTCGTCGGCCGCCGCTAAAGGTACCCGGTTCCTTTTGCAGAAGCCCTGCGTCATGCGCGGGGGCCGACACGTGGCCTTTGCCACGAGAGCCGTTCGCGGCTAAAACCATTTTTCCAACCCATGCACTCATAGCTCAATCGGATAGAGTATGTGACTTCGAATCACAGGGTTCCAGGTTCAAGTCCTGGTGGGTGCACCAATTGAATACGGTAAGAACCCGGACGGGGGCTTTCGAGTTCCTTCTTTACCGTTTTTCTCCGATTCGATCGACAGGTTCCTTCACCGAGATTGA
>JAYSST010000437.1:0-3316 GCA_043720435.1 Bdellovibrionales bacterium | reverse complement strand
TCTCACGAGTTGCATTCCTCAGAGGCTTATCCACTGAACCGACTAGACAAAATGATTCAAAACGGACTGAATCTCTTGCAGTCAGCGTATTTTCACTTGGACCTACGCCTTGATTAGCCGCCGTGGGAAGCTCAGTGCTTCTTCAGCTCGACGTCTTTAAGCTTCGCAAAGGGCGACTTGTTTTCGTCGGCTTTCGAGAACTCAGCTTCGAGTTCTTTGCGCTTTTGCGTAGCTTCTTCGAGATGCTCGCAGTCCGGGTCGCCGCATGCCGGGTAAAGCGGTTCAGAAATCGCGACGAGCTCGTGAACAAATTCAGCAGCGTCGAAAAATCCATCTTTGAATGTCGTTGAAGAACCAGTGTCGCTCAAAAAATTCACCGATTGGTTTCCGTGAACGTGATGTGTCTCACGATCGATCTCGGGCGCCTCGATCATGATCTCTTTGAAGGCTTTGTTTAACGGAAGATTTAAATCCCACCCGCACAACGAGCAGACTTCGGCCAAACTCGTAACGATCTTTCCTTCCATCTCGTAAGCATTTCCGAGCGGACGAATCGTCAATTCCACTTTGTACGGCGCCTTCTCGAGAACGTCTTTAAGCGCGCGATTGAGCTCGCCGGTTTCGCGTGTAAAGGAAAAATGGCGGCCATCTTCGGGAATTTCTGAAAGGCGGATTTTCATAAGGAGAGAACCGTAAGTTCGACGTGCCCAAGAGTCAAACAGCGCAGCCAAAAAGCGCGGGCGAAGGCACTTTTAACAGGGTAAAAAAAAACCGCGACCGGTGGTGTTATTACCCTCGGTCACGGTTCAATCAGACCACCGCTACTTGAAGCGAGGCTGCGTAGGTTTATCCTAGCAGCTGCACTCCAGAACGGCGGTCCAACGTTTATGACTTATAATCATTGGCACCACCTCCTTTTCAGGCTCATACACCTGCAACCAGTGTTACCGGTCGAGCCCCTCTAGCGCAAGCCCGGAGCGTGTCTCAAGCCGAAGTATAAATTTATGGGAACTAAAAGCTAAACCGGATATCCGGTATTCCGGGCGCCCCGTACACCAGATATCAGGAAGTGGCTAGCCCTGGACCCAGACCGATTCTCGACTCCGTTTTGTTTCAAAATCATCCGAAACTAAACTTAGCCATCTGAACATGCCTTTATTTTTCGGCATTTCTCTAGGAGCCTCACTGTGGGTCGTATTCCAATTTCTTCGCTGCCGCCATCAGCTCAATTAACAGACGCGCAACTCGAAAAATTTTGTCAGGCCGGCGCTGAAGCCGACGCGTGCCTTGCACGTGGAGACTACCGCGAAGCTTTGAAGGCCTACTCTAGAATTTATGCGGGGGTTGAAAAATCTGGCCAACTCGATTCCTACCTTTTAGCTAAAGTGACTCTCGGGACACTCCGCTGCCATGTAAAACTCGCCGACTTTCAACAGGCCGTTGAAATTTGGAACGCACATATGGACGAATCACTTTACGGCATCGGCGTTTATGCGCTCGAAAATGCCCAGACAAAAATCGAAGACCTACTTGCTTACGACATGCTTTGCGCATTCTTGCACACCATGGTCGACGGAGATAAAGCGGCTAGCGCCAAAGCCGTAAATTTATATCTCTCACGGGTCTGCGAGCACGCGCTCGAAAGCGGTGAAAGTGCATTGATGGTACAAGCGCTCGCAAATTGGAAAGCTCATCTCAAAGAAATTTACGGTGGCGCATTTCCGCAAGAGATCGCGAAATCCCTGATCGACTTCGAAAGAAAGTTCGGCGAAGTGGTTAAACCACGCCCTATCGATTTCCCAATGCCCTGCGCCTGGGAACGCCCGACATCGTTCCGCGAGACTTCAACTGTCATCTCGAAACGCGCACTTCAGGCTCGCGCAAAGAACAAGAAAATTTAGATTCCGCCAGTCGGTCGCACTAACGTTTCCGGTGCGACCTCAAAATGAGTCCGCATCTTTGCCGCCACTTTTTGAATTAAAACTTCGAGCGCAAACCCGACTAATATCCGCGGAATCGGAATTTCACGCGCTTCGTGACTAACTCGAAGGCTCGCTTCCGTGTGCGCACCCGGCAGTTCTCGAAACGCCATCACTCCTTCGAGACCCACGAAATGTCCTTCGATGACTTTGAATTGGATTTGCCGAATCGGGGCCGCCGTTGGATCGACTCGAATGAGCATGCGAGCCTGGTAACCGAGTGCCTCGCAGATGACGAAGACACGGTTTGTTTTCGGCTCGAACTTTACGATCTGAAAAACATCACTTATCTCTTTTAACCGATCAAACTGCTTGGCGAGACTGAAAACTGTATCGGCCTGGCGGCGCACATAACCAACGCCGTTGATCGAGAAGAGGTCCGCCGACTTGTCTACTGTTCCGCGCTCGGTTCGAACAGAAACCAAAATCGCACGTTCCTCGCGAAGGCGCGCCTCGAGTTTCGGCTTGCCCTCCCAGAATGGTTTGACTGTAAAGGCAGTACCGGCCGAGCCTGACATTGGCGCAAGCAGGAGTATCAAGAGCATGATGCGCTTCTTTGGCTTATTGACGTTCGGTCGTGCCAGTGGTTCGCTTCTCATGGTACTCATACTATCCACACCGGAGGCCCGTTTTGAATTGGAAAAAATCGCTCCCGATGTGGCTGACCTGGTCAAGAATCGTTCTTTGTATCCCGATTACCGCGGTTATCCTGCTCATGGATAAACCACTCAGTGGTTATATCGCGGCAGCGTTGTTCATAATCGCGTCGATCACGGATTGGCTCGACGGATATTACGCGAGGCTTTTCAACGCTCAATCGACCATGGGTAAATTCATGGATCCGATTGCAGACAAAATTTTGGTATCGACAATTCTGATTTTGCTTATCCCAGGTGGGAATGTTGGTCCGCTGCTAGTCATCTTGCTGCTCGTTCGTGACATCATGATTGGCGGCGTACGCTCGATCGCTGCGGCTGATCGCCTGATCATTTCAGCTAAAGCCACTGGCAAGTGGAAGACCGGGTTCCAGATGGTTGGCATCCCCTGTCTTTTAATCGAGACTCCCCTCTTCGGAGCGCCGATGGTCGATATCGGCCGCATCGCGCTTTGGATTAGTGTGATTCTAAGCGTGGTCTCGGCCTGGGAATACGTTCAGATGTATCGTGAAAGCCGTAAAGCCGCCTAAAAGCAGGGCAACTCAGAACGAAGATTGACAGCAGAAGCTCATAACACTTAGTTTGACCCTTCTCTCGGAGCGCGGGTGTAGCTCAGTTGGCTAGAGCGATACCTTGCCAAGGTATAGGTCGACGGTTCGAATCCGTTCACCCGCTCCAATT
>JAYSST010000436.1:0-3317 GCA_043720435.1 Bdellovibrionales bacterium | reverse complement strand
TTACAGTGTTGAATTAAGAGTGGATAGAATCATGACAAGTACGCCGCGTATTCACAAGTATTTGACAAAAGATCTGACCGTGCGAGCGGCCGTGGTCGATGCGACTCAGGTTGTCGAGGCCATGCGGGCTCTTCAGACGAGTTTCCCGGTTCCGACGGTTGCCGTGGGCCGTACGATGATCGCAAGTTTGCTCATGGCGTCGCACCTTAAACAAGGTCAGGAATTGTCGATTTACATTCAAGGCAACGGACCGCTTTCGAGCGTCTTTGCGCAAGCTAGTTTCGAGGGAAAAGTTCGCGGAGTCTCGAGTCACCCTCATCTCGTCGTTCCACCCGAAGTGGCAATCAAGGGCGAAAAAATTCGCGTCGCAAAATCGATCGGTATCGGTCTGATGACCGTAACGCATCACTTGCCCATGTCGGGTACGCCCCATCGCGGAACGGTGGAATTGGCGACGAGTGAAATCGGCGACGACGTTGCATATTACCTCCATCAATCGCATCAAATACCATCTGTGGTCGCACTGGGAGTTCATCTGAACGAACAAGGAGTTTGCGATGCCGCTGGTGGGATTCTGGTTGAATTGATGCCGGGTCACACCGACGAAACAGCTGCAAAAATCGAAGCTAGAGTCCAAGCGGCCCGTGCGGTTTCGGCGAGGCTTCTTGAAGGCGCATCTCCTAGCGAATTGATCCACGATCTCTTGCAGGATTTCGAGTTGATTGAGATGGAACACGATTACGCGATTGAATATCGATGCCGTTGTTCTCGAGAACGTGTCATGCGGTCGGTCGGTCTTCTTGGGGTCAAAGAACTCGACGAGATCATAGAAAAAGGCGACACGACGGACGTTAGTTGCGAATTTTGTGGGCGAAAATACGTATTGTCGACCGAGGACATCAGAGAAGTCAGACAAGAAGTCTATCGGGAATCATTGAATTAATTTCTGAACGCAGTTTCAATTCGAACCTGTTTAAACACCAAATGAACCAGATCTGCTGATCCCATTGCCAAGCTGAACAGAGACAGCGTCTATTTCTTCGCCACGGAAGAGTTGCACGGTCGTTGCAATCTTGAACGCATATCGATTTTTCTCGGGGGTTTTCTAGTGATCCAACTGGTTGTGGGTTCCGTTTTTATTGCTTCCATCGTTTTAACAGGTTGTTCGAAGTCCGATGTCAACGTCGCCACCGATACGGTCGCAGTTGCTGCCGGCGACCAAGTCACGTTTGAAAGCTACCGCGATAAAAAGGTCGTCGTAACTGTTCCCCCTGGAAATCGTAATCCCCAGATCTCGTGGAGGTCCCTCTATGATTTGATGCCCGGAGAAGATAGGGTTGAAACTACCGAAAAAGATGGTTCGATCACCATCACCAAAGAAGCTACAAGCACAAAAAAAACATTCTTAAAGTGGGCGAAAGATCCCGATGGCTTGAAAGTCGAGATCGAACGTCGCTTCACGAGAAGACTGCGCAGCATATTAAAAGACAAGAAGCTTAAAGCCGATATGGTTGAAGCTGGAAACGCTCATGGAGTCGACCCGGTTCACATCATGAGCTGCATTCTTGGCGAGGGCACGTACAACGTGGATTGGGGTGACGATGCTCAGCAGCTCGCAGTGCGAGCGGCGATTTGGGCGGCAAAATGGTCGTTGAAATTTAAGTCGAATGACACCGACCTCTCGCAGCTAATCAAGCGGCCCGAGTTTGAAGAATGCGCAGCTCCCCTCCGAGCTGGTGGTTCGCACGCCAATTACTGGAACTGCGTAGCCCGAGTCTGGAGCAAGTCGTTTATGGGTAAAACCGTCGACCGCGTGAAGTACGAAAATTCTGGTTTCCGATCTGCATTTTTCAATCCGCTTTCGACGGGCTACTCATATGGGCTTGGTCAACTGGATCCCATCCGCGCTCTTATGGTCGCAGACGTCGTCCACGCCAAAAGTAAATTACGGCTGATTACTATCGATCGTCCTCAAGAACTATACGAAGACATAATCGATCAGACTCCGACCGTGCATTACATTGCCGCTAATGTTCGATTGATGGTCGATGCTTATTTGACGGGTGCCAGCTTCGACATTTCGAAAAATCCAGGCGTGATCTCATCGCTTTACAATCTCGGTGGAGAGGGCGGCCGCGCCGCGGGTCTCTATAAAAAGAATCTGATCAGTCTTAAGGTCGGAACGATCAGCATGCCGGTAGAGAATTACTACGGCTTTTTGATAAATGAAAAAGAATCGCTGATCCGTGAAGCCTTCGCTCGCTGGGCGCCGTAGCGCGCGACGCCGCTATTTGCGGGATTTGCGGTAAATGTCGATTGTTGGGCAGCCGTACGTTCGTTTGCGGATGACGTCGAGGGTGAGATCGCGGAGTTCTTCAAGAACTTCTTCTTCGAATTGCGTCGGAATTTGACCGCTTCGTCGCAGATCGTGCGCATACTCGTTCAAAACTTTTTCTAAAACTGAATCGGGACGCTCGCTTTCGACAAGCGCGTTCATCAAGTGTTGGTCGACGAGTTCGACCAATCCTTCGAATCCAATGTGGACAGATTTTGAACGCATTCGTTCGGGCATATAGGCTTCTCGGCGCCCGGACTGAGGTTCTGGAGGTACCCGGTTCTTTTTGCAGAAGCACCGCTTCTGCAAAAAGAACCGGGTACCCAAAGGCTGGAAATAGGTCCAGCATGGCGGTACTGATGTCGAGCGATTCGCCTTTAAAGTCTGGGTTTCCTAAGTCGATGACCGTAAGTGAGGTCAGCGAAGTCGCGTGCGAGCTTCAGACCTGGATCGGTTCGCAGCTTCAAGAAGTCGTCATCGACGGCATTAAGGGTGAAGACCCAAGGTCGATGCGTCTGGGTTTTTTCTGGACAGGTGGCATTCGGTGGATTGTGTTCGATTACCGAATTCAAGCACCACTTCTTCTGTTGTTCGATGGCATGGACGGAGTACCGATGACTCCACCTAAGACGGCCGGAAAAATCCGACGTCCCATCGAACTTTTCTTGCGCTCAAAACATATCGGAAGACGTTTACGAGAAATACGTCTGCGTGTGGACGACGGTCGCGCCCTCGATCTGGTTTTCGATCCGAATACGGATGGCAGCGAAGTTTCGATCGAACTCAAAGTTTATCCACATGGTCGAAACGCGAAAGCGATTTCAGGTGCGCAATCGATAACCGAATTCAAGCCGTTAACCGGTTCCCCAAACGTGGCTCCCGTGAAGTCGCGATCTTTCGAACAGTTGAATCATCCCGATCGGGCACGAAGCGAACTTGCGCTCGAATGGCTAAAATTCGTCAAGCCAGATGGGGTCAAACG
>JAYSST010000435.1:0-1377 GCA_043720435.1 Bdellovibrionales bacterium | reverse complement strand
CTCGATGTCACGATTTTAATCGTCGGAACGCTCGCGATGGCGGGACTTCACTTTCTCGTTCACCACACTAAAATCGGAACAGCGATGCGTGCTGTTAGTTCGAATGCAATGGTCGCTCGTCTGATGGGTATCAACGTTGACCGCGTTATTTCGTTTACTTTCATCATCGGTTCGTCACTTGCGGGAATCGCATCGGTTCTTGTCGGATTGAAATATCCGAAGATTGATCCGTTGATGGGATTACTTTTTGGTATGAAAGCTTTTGTGGCCGCAGTCCTCGGCGGAATCGGAAGTTTGCCAGGCGCGATGCTCGGCGGAGTTTTGCTGGGCTTGTGCGAGGAAATGGTCGTCGGTTATCTTTCAAGTACATATCGGGACGCTCTCGCTTTCGGCATATTGATCGTGATCTTGTTGTTCCGTCCAGCCGGACTTCTTGGATCACAAGTTCGGGAGAAAGTCTGATGGCCCTCGACGATCGTCTCGCACGAATCAAAACACTCAAATCACTTCCGGCACCTGTCGTTGTGGTTTTTCTGCTTACTGGCATTGGTGTATTGCTCGACGGTTTTTCGAACCCGTACACGCAATTTGTCATGCTGCTGATTCTAACGAACGTTGTCCTTGCGACGTCGCTTAATTTAGTGAATGGATTCACTGGACAGTTTTCTCTTGGACACGCGGGCTTCATGGCTGTCGGCGCCTACACGTCGGCTTTTCTGGCTCTGCGACCCGAACTTGCCGTCGTCCCAGATCTTTTGCGCTACCTGATGCTGCCGATCGCCGCGGGCCTGCTCGCGGCTGTTGCAGGTTACGTCGTCGGGCTTCCTTCGTTGCGGCTCAAAGGCGATTATCTCGCAATTGTGACTCTCGGTTTCGGAGAAATCATTCGAGTCGCCCTTTTAAATTCTGAGCCGTTGGGCGGCGCACGAGGAATGTACGGTATTGCTTCGGCCCAAGCCGTACCAGAACTTGGTCTCTCCGAATTTTCCGCGCAATTTTTCGTAGCTAGTGTTTGGGCTGTCATAACCTTCGTCGTCCTTTGGCGCGTCGTGCACTCGGCAAAAGGTCGGGCGTTCTTGTCGGTCCGCGAAGATGAAATTGCAGCAGAAGCGATGGGCATCAATACAACCCAAACGAAAGTTAGGGCTTTCGTAATCTCGGCTTTCTTCGCCGGCGTCGGCGGATCGCTGTTCGCACACTCGGTGAAGTATTTAAATCCGTCGACGTTCAGCTTCACAAAGTCGGTCGACATCATTATTATGATTGTCCTTGGCGGAATGGGAAGCTTCACCGGTTCTGTCATTGCGGCTGCAATCATCACTGTCATTCCGGAGATGGTGTTGCGCGAGCTTCAGCAAATCACGGGCGTCGATCTTC
>JAYSST010000434.1:0-1377 GCA_043720435.1 Bdellovibrionales bacterium | reverse complement strand
CATTCAGTGACGATATTTGGATGTGGTGTACCTTTTTCGTCGCAAACCGCTTGGATGATCGACACGACGTCATTCGCATACTCTTGTTCCGAGTAATTGATCGACGAATCTGTTGCACCCGAACCGTCGTAGTCGACGCCTAAGCCGCCGCCGACATCCATATACTTGAGCTTCGCGCCCATCGCGTGAAGTTCTGTATAGAAACGTGCGCCTTCTTTGAGCGAGCCTTTAACCGACGAGATCGACGGAATCTGCGAACCAATGTGAAAGTGCAGAAGCTCGAGCGCTTCGATCATGTTTTCTTTTTTCAAAAGCTCGACCGCTTCAACGATTTCGAGTGTGGTCAGACCAAACTTCGAGCGGTCGCCTGACGAATCGATCCATTTGCCGGCGCCCTTCGTGTGAAGTTTGGCGCGTAAGCCGATTTTGGGAAGAATTGAAAATTTCTTCGCTGCGTCGATGATCATTGGAAGTTCGGCCACACGATCGACAACAATGATGGTGTTGCGTCCAAGTTTCTGCGACAAGATCGCAGTTTCGATGTACTCGACATCCTTAAAGCCGTTGCATACGATCAGCGCGTTTTCTGTATTCATCATCGCAAGCGCGACGAGCAGCTCGGGCTTCGATCCGCACTCAAGACCCATCGTCAGCTCTTTGCCGAACTTCACGAGTTCCTGCACGAGGTGGCGCTGTTGATTAACTTTGATCGGGTAAACGCCGCGGTAGAAACCCTTAAAGCCGCCGTCATCGATCGCTTTTCGGAAGCAATGGTTCAGAAGTTCAACGCGAGTTTTTGTGATGTCGGGAAAACGGATCAACATTGGAACGCGGATGCCGCGCTCTTGAAGATCTTGTGTCAGTTCTAGAAGATCGACGCTAGGTCCCGTTGGTCCGTGCGGAGTAACGAGTATATTTCCTTTTTCGTTCACGTCGAAAAAGGTCTGGCCCCAAGTGCCGACGCCGTAGAGCTCTTTGCTCTTTTCGGTCGTCCACTCGTTCGCTTTTGCCGATGGAGGTCCGCCGACTCCGCCGCCGTTTCCTGAACCAGCAGACGCGCCGCCGCTTGGGCCAGCACCTTGGCCTGCAGGTTTTTGACCGACGTCACCTCGAAGCATTTCGTACTTCATTTCAATACCTCACGCATTACTTGGCCCAAAAAACAAAAATACTCAAAACTACTTCACGATTAAGTTCAAAATCCGGCCCGCTTTGTAGATCACCTTGTCAGGAGATTTTCCGCCGAGAGCATTCAAAACGCCCGAAAGTTCGAGCGCTTTTTTTAGAGCGTCCGCCTCTGGAGCCTCTTTGTCGACCTCGATGACGCCGCGCACTTTTCCATTAACCTGCACACCTATAGAGACGACTGAATCGACT
>JAYSST010000433.1:0-3333 GCA_043720435.1 Bdellovibrionales bacterium | reverse complement strand
ATGCGAGAGGATTTGTCGATTTGACGAAAACTGATAGACCGTCGAGTGCGACAACGTGCGCGATCGCGTTCACTTTGAGAGCTGCGAGTTGAGCAACGACTTCTGGTTTCATCTCGCGCGACAGCGGAGCGATTCCTTGGTCACCATTGACGAGACCTTTTTCACCAGTGCCTGATCCGCCACCAGCGTACTGAATCTGTGCTTCCATGCCCGCCGCGATGATCGCGTCCGTCATTGCTCCGGCGAGGGTATCCGAACCTGCGAAGACTGCTTTCTGCGCGTTTGCAGGCGACATAAGTGCGATCGCACCAACAGCCGCGGTTGCCAGAAAAATACGTGAAGTGAAACTTGAAACATTTTGCTTACGCATCTGAGGACTCCTCTTTCATGAGGTTTTAGAGTGTCTCGTACTCAGTCTGAATAAGCATTTCGATCGAAAAAATCACATTGGGTTTCTGTTTGGACCCATAAACAAACACAACCCTGACGAACTGCTAAAACTGGAGCGAAAAGTCCAGGTGTTGTGCAGCGTAATCGCGTGATACGGAATCTATTCCACGGGTCGCATGATAATCGCTGAAGCCAATGCTGGAAGAATCACTCAGTTGATATGACAAATTAATTTTGTATCCGCGATTGTCGGTGCCGCCGCCATTGAAGTCGCTGTCTGTGAAAGCGCCCACAATAGAATCGGATTTCTTAACGGACTGGGCGATTAATAACTGAGCACGTCCATGCCGCACGATCACACCCACCTCATAAGCTTGGCCTAACGCTCCGGCTTGCTCGTTCGAAATCCAGTCGCCGTATCCTGTGACGTCGACGGCATCGAACTTCTGTTTCCATTCAATGCCGAAGTTTGATTGTACAAAGTTGTACCGGTAAAAATATCTTCGATCCGCTGGAGCAGCTAAGGGATCGTTCGGAAACACGGTGTTTCCCCGTACGCGATCAAACGGATAAGAATACGCATCGACCCTTGCATCTTTCTCGATGCTCACGACCGGTCGCTCGGCGATGTTCAAATAATGAAATCGCGCGGCATGGAGCGTCCAGCGGCCAAAGTCGGAAGTTTTAAAACTATATCCCAGATCGATTCCAACGAGTCCCGTATCGACGACGTCATTAGGTGCTGAGTAGTTTTCTGAAATGATGAAGCCGCCGGCATTCAAAAATGCCGAGGAGTCTGCCCACGTCGGCTGCCAACCTACTGCGGCGCCTTCGAATACGAGATCTTGATCAAAAACCATCTGAGTTCTGCCTGGAGAAAAAAACGGATTAGTAATCCTCCCGAGACTAAGGCGTCCGCTTTCGAGAAAGCGCCACTCGCCGTACGCCAGATCAAGTCCAAAACTTCTTCGAGGCATGCCGGGCTCTCGTGAATCGCCTAGAGTTTGATTGTTGCTGATAGCCGAGGTCGCAGTCGCTAGCCGCAAGACGGCGGTGAGGTCGTTTTGCACTTCAGCTTTAAAGCCGAGGCGTACCCGTATCTGCTGATAAATTCTTGGTTCGTCGACGGACTCGCGCAACTGAACGAATCTGTAGCGCATATCACCGGCCCAGTTGAGAGACTTGACCGCCGTTGGTTCGGCGGCGAAAGCGCGCCACGAGACCGGTAAAGCAATGAGAAGAAAAAGGAGTGTATTCCACAGTCGCCACATGGTGTTGATATCCCACGCGGCCGATAGCGTGGCAATGCCGCAGAATTTACGTAAAAAATCCTAACACAAATAAAACGAAGAGCCGGTTGCTAATCCATCGATACGCTGAGACCAACGGAAGCAAAGCTGTTGAAGCCACTGTTCTCTTCGAAATCAGGTGAACGAACGACGAAACGCCAGGTGACGCTGACAGGTCTTATTTGAGTCGAAAGGCCGACTTCCGTTTCGAACGTCAGCGGATACTTTGTCACACGGTGACTCGGCTGGAACGAATTGCCGTCGAGAAAAATATTTCGAGCGACAGCGTTTCCTCTGAGTCCGGCAAATAAATAATAACTAGAGCGGCTGTCGTCAGTCGTCATCGGGGCAACGAATGTCTCCGAATCTGACCCCGACGGACGCGACGGTCCAATGTCATCAGGTAAGTTGTAACCGAGCCGCGCGAGAATTCCGGTGTGAAGACCGACGAAGACGTTACCAAACCCACCACCGAACATCGGTATCACATCAAGATAAGTCATTCTTCCTTTCCTAAATTCGAGAAAATTTCGGCGTTGTTGATACGAGAGCTGCACCGTGGGTTCGTTCTTCAGCTGATTGCCCCAGCCTGCGGCATTCGTAACCTCGATCAATTTATGAAAAGAATTTTGTACAGTTTCGCCGTTCGCGGCGGGTCCGATTGCACCAAGACTGAGTTCGAGACTCTGCGATCGAACGTGATTTTTGAGCAGGACGGAAAAAGCAACGTTCAGCCAAGCAGCATAGGGTCGATCATTTCGCTGAAGCCCGATCACATGGATGTTGTTGGGCGTATGAATCTGGTGGTTCAGTGAAAGACCAAAGTTCGCGGTCGAACCAGTCAGATCGCCTTTAAAAAAACTGTTCTCGCGCATCGTTTTCGGCGCCCAGCGTGGTACCTGATCCCGCGCGTAAATATACGCGAAGTGCACACCGTTCGAATAAGCTTGGTCTGATCCTGGCCCACCGACGTTCTTAGAATCGTTCTCGATAGCGATTCCGAAACCTTGGCCATCGTTGATTCCACGCTTCGAACCCGTGGCGGCTGTATCTGCGGGCTTTTCGGGAGAAGCAGGCTTCTCCGTTTGAACCACTTGATTCGGCGCCCCTTCGCTTTGCGCGCTGTGCGGCCAAAGCACGGAAGTCAAAAGCAAGAGTACGACTTGAGGAAGATTCAGTTTGAGAAGGAGAGAAGATTTGCGTGGTTGAGTTCGATGATGTTTCACGAGTCGGAAGGTAGCACATGTTCTGTGTCTCGCCGCGTAAAAAAAACAGTCGCTTAGTTTAATGCAAACATCGAATTTCTTTCCCTAATTTCCTAGTTCATCAGTAAAAGATGCTGCGCCGGGAATCAATTCGACCAAATAAATTCTTTAGGAGTTCCATGAAAACTTTCAAAGCTCTCGCTCTGCCATTTGCCATCTTCGCTGGGGTCAGCGTCGCTGTTGCAGCGACCGTCAGCATTCAAGACGTGAACCTTAAAGTTTCGCAGTTGACGGCTCCATTCAACACGGTCGAAACCGTTATGGATTTCGCTTTCACATCACTCAACATCGATGCTGAGAAAACTCTCGACTTCGGTTTCACCGGCCTCGTTTCGAAAATCGGAGCGATGAACGCTGCGAAACTCGAATTCAAAAAAGCTCAGTACACA
>JAYSST010000432.1:0-3335 GCA_043720435.1 Bdellovibrionales bacterium | reverse complement strand
TTTAATTGAAGAATGGTACTAAGCGTGGATCGGAGGGCGAAAAATTGAGCCAAGGGCTCGGGTCGCCGGTACCGAACGTTTGAACACAAAGGAGTGCGCACTAATAAACTCAATCGCTTCTGTTTCGAAACGAGCAGTCTCGAGCCAAATTGGATGAGCACACGAAACGAAATGCTCGTGTGAGTGCTGGTCGGAATGATGTTCTTCTACCGGAGTAGAAGGTTCCGAATCATGGTTGTGATGCGCTTCGTGGACGTGTTCGTGGGAGTGAGTGACTACAACGGTGATAGAGACGTGTGAGGCGCTGTTCCCATTCGCGAGTACCGAGACGGGCACGAGCCCGCTCAAAGCGGAAATCGAAATGCAAAAAAAGTAAATCAGCACACGCATCGTTTCATTATGACACCACGGAATCTTCACAACTTCAAACTAATCCTTCACGAAACTTCCTCGAGCGGGCCGCTGGCTTAGCCCGTGTCTCGAGATGAAGCGTGTTGCGTTCTTGAATTTGCGATCACTTAACCGTTACCGATAAAGGAATTGTGATCAGAGCGCCACCATCTATATATTGAACCCACAGCCGATAGTCACCGGCTGCGGGGAATGTTGCGTGGATCATTCCTTCCGTCGCAGTGGTTCCCATTGGATGTACGTGGATAAGCTCGTCACCGTCTGAGGTGGTCGCGATGATGTGTGCAAAAGCGCCGAGGTACGGTGCAAGTTGCGGAGTCGTTCCATCAGTCCGAGACATTTTTAAGTCGAGCATCACCATTTTCCCAGCGACGATTTTCGTCTTCCCGATTTCGACAGCTGAGGTGCCGAGCAAGGCAGATCGTTGATTCCCAAGCATCGGAGGGGTCGGCAGCGTAGCGGCACCGTTCGTGACATCAAGTCTTGTCGAAGAAGAAAACTTTTCGCCGTCGACAGCGAGTTCGCCTTGCGCCCAAACCCAGTAATTGCCATTCACCGCAAATTGCAATGTCACAAGCCAATTAGTTCCGTCGAATTCAGGGTGAACATGCTGAAAT
Source organism: Bdellovibrionales bacterium (assembly GCA_043720435.1). Taxonomy (GTDB): domain Bacteria; phylum Bdellovibrionota; class Bdellovibrionia; order Bdellovibrionales; family JAMPXM01. Next base: position 2,307 of record JAYSST010000432.1, on the reverse strand, counting down.
TCGCCGAGAGATGGATCGTAAACAATTAGATGAAGTTTTTTTTCATGTGAAATATTGAGTTCTGTGTCGCCGACGAGACCGCGTTTGTTCGTATCCACGAGCTGAAACTTGTACTGAGTCGTTCCGGCGATCGTCGTTGTCACGACCGGCTCGATCTCGACCCGACTTGCTTTCGTGCCGTGCGCAGATGATGGCTGTCCCCATAACGCAATAATTCCAAGCGCCAAAAGCATTCCCAAATTTTTCATGTTCCCCCGGTTTAAAGTCTGTTGACGGCGAAACTATGCCCCCGTAGGGTATGTGTCAAATGTCTAAAAAGCGATTATGGATGGATGACGAGCGATGTTAGAAAAACACACGGTGCGAGCAAAAGTAAAAAAAGAGTTCTCTAAATCGACCATGGTGAGTCCGGGCACGCATGGTCATCCGGATCACTCGGCGCATATCAAGCGGCTCAACCGCGTCAAAGGTCAGATCGAAGGGATCGAGAGAATGATTCTTGATCGAAGATATTGCCCGGACATTATTGCGCAGTTAAAGGCGGCATCTGCAGGTCTTCGCGCGACTGAAGCCGAAGTTTTGAAGTCACATTTGCGAGGTTGTGTGAGCACAGCGTTGGCCAGCAAAGATGCATTCAAGTCCGAAGAAAAAATTCAAGAGATCATCAAATTAGTTTTCTAAGAATCAGAATCAAAGTTTTAAGGGGGGCTCATGAAATTTGCACTTTTATTCGCGTCGGTACTTTTAGGTTCACACGTTGCTTTGGCGCAGTCCGTTTCAAAAGCGAAGATAGGTGAACTTTCAGCACATCGAATTGATCGGTTGGTAACGCTCGGAAAAATCGATGGTTCGTTTCAAAAACGACTGTCAAAAATTGAGGTTACTGAAGTCTCGGGTCCGGCGCCAGTGGCATTCAGATCGGTCTCGTCGCAGACTCAGCCAACGTCGGGTCAGGCAATGCAGCTCGAATTGCAATTTGATAAGGACGGCAAACCGCTTTCATTCAAATCTTTGACAGGCGGAGTCGCCGGACCGGACCTGGGTTGGTCGCCAAAGAATGCGGGAGAACTCGTCGAAAACGGAATGCACTTTGTTTTAGATAAGGGCACCGATGCTGCCATTGCTCCTTACTTCAAGGACTTCTCGAGCCTCGATCTCGTCAAAGGTTCGCTGGCCGGAAAGGATGTGGCAGTTCTTCAAGTCCATTCTTCAGCGCAGACTCAGACGCTTTATGTCTATGTCAATCTGGACGGGTCTCTCAATTCGACAGCCATTGTTCCGTAGAATCTAGGATGCAAGTTATCGTTCGCACCTTTGTTTTGGCGGCAGTTATTTGCGGCTTGAGTTCCTGCAATTACTCGGTGCTGAAGGGCAGCGGGGCCGATGGCGCTCGAAGTTTCGGCGATCTGTTGCCAGAAGAAAAGGCGAGTATGATGAACTATGACTTCATCAACTCGCGAGTTTTTCAACCAAGGTGTGTGAGCTGTCACCGCGCAGGTGAAACGGTGAATCTCGAAACCTACGAGAGCGTGTTTTCACAATTGGCCGCCATCGACAGAGCCGTATTCGTTGAGCAAACAATGCCGAAGCGCGGTCAGCTTAAAGAAGACGAACGAAGGTGGCTTGGGAATTGGCTCCGCGCTGGCGCCCCTTTGATTAGCCCGAAGCCGCCGCCGATGGTCGAACCACTTATTCCGACATATGAATCGATTCGACAGCACATTTTCGAACCGGTGTGTATGACCTGCCATCATCCGACCGGAACTGGAAAACAGATTTTGCTCGATCGTCAGTCGCTATTGGTTTCGCCACTCATGTTAATCGATCTCGCGAACGTTGATGAATCGGGATTGTTGGTCGCACTTGAGCGCACTGACAACAAACGTATGCCGCTGGCAGAAGAAGGCTACTCGGCACTCGCGCCAGAACAGATAAAAATTATTAGAGAGTGGATAAGTAACGGAGCGAATTAGCGGTCTCCGGGGGGAACATGAAACTAGTTAGTTTGATTTTTGGAGCAGTCTTAATAGTGGCTTCAGCCGCGAAGGCGGAAACTGTTTCGTGCACGGGTTACACCGACTCGAGTCAGAAAACTCAAGTTGTACTTACGGTTCTACCTCATAAACAAAAGGGAGGTATTCGGTTCATCGGTCAACATGGGTCGGTGACCCACGGATTAAAACTAACGACTGTTTATTATCCGGCCCCGAACACTTTGCGGTATTCGGACTCGAGTGGAATGTCCTATCTCGATTTCTTGATTGAGCAGGGGACGGTAAAGAAGAATGCGTTCACGCATGGGCTGTA
>JAYSST010000431.1:0-8660 GCA_043720435.1 Bdellovibrionales bacterium | reverse complement strand
GGCATTGAGCTTTAAGGCCCCACCCGGGGCCTTAAATTTTCCGGCGCTCGGGATCGCTCCGGAACCACTCGAGCCTGCGGCTCTGCGGGATTCCTTACGCGACCCTCCCGCCATGCTCCGCGCCAAAACGCGCCACTGGCGCCTTTTGCCGCGGGCACAACCTGGCCACCACTTCCCACCACTTCTTTGATGCTCACTTTTTTTCCTTGTCGCTTCGCGCCTCGCTTCTGGACTTCGGTTCGGGTCGTCGCTTCGGGCTTGGACACTGTCTTTGGCTTTATTCGGTTGCGCTCGGTTGGAATGTCTTCTCTGCTTTAGTGATGTCGTCGCTCAGACTTTTATCTACTGCGGTTGCGGTCGTTGCCGTCCTGATTGGTGCGCGTTCTGTTTTGGCGAACGTGATTTCGTTTGTTCGCGTGGGGGATAACACTTCCGTCAGTTTTGAGCAGCAAACCGTGTTGGTTCCTCACAGCTTGCTACGCGACCATTTGATCGAAACGAATCGCCTGCATACTTGGTGGTTCGACAACAAGATTGAAGCGGCGAAATTCCGAGCGATCGCACGAGTCAAGCCGTCAGCAAACCCGATGACAGTTGAACGAGCTGTCGAACAAAGATTCAGGCGCGAACGCGCAAAAATCATCTCGTTTCTTGAGTTCTATCGTGATGCCGATTCAGGCCGCTCGCCTGACGACCTGGAATTGACGCTGCTCCGGGCGCTCGCCGACAAAATTAATCCTTCCCACGCGAGCCAGACAAATATCGTCGTGATCAACCGGTTGTTTTCGAAACTGATCGACGATCTGTTTGCCAGGAAATCTAAAAGCAGCTCGCGTGCTGTCGGAACGATTCCGCACTCGGTATTAAAAAGTTACTTCCGGCAGCCGCCTGCGTTCGATTTTGTCACGATACCTAGCGGTGGTTCTTTGAAATCATTCGAGTTGCAGAAGTACGAACTGACTCAACATGACTGGTTTGTTGTGATGGGAACAAATCCCTCGTTCTTTTCTGGACGGGAGGATTGCGCGGATACTCATCTCCTTGTTCAAGGAACTGAACTTTGTCCGAAGTTTCCAGTCGAAACTTTTCGTTTTGCAGAACTTCGGGTGCTGTTGCGGAAAATGGCTTTTCAGCAATCGAAATTTAAAGTTCGCGTACCGACAAATGCCGAGTGGGAATACGCGGCGCGCGCTGGCACCACGACGACATATTCATTTGGTGAAGACGTTTCGAAGTTAGCCGAATATGCCCTATCGCATCAAACCTTTGCGTCACATCCCATTGCCGTCGGTTCGTTAACACCCAATCCCTGGGGACTTTTTGATATGCACGGAAACGTTTACGAATTTGTGCAAAACGATCCAAAGCCCACGGGGACAAGCGCGAAAAAAGCAGGGTTGATCATTCGTGGCGGAAGTTGGTTCAATCGTGCTGAAACTGTTGGAAGCGCCCATAGTTATATAATTTATGACGAGTGGACGTGTTACGACGTCGGAATTCGGCTCGCTCGATGATAGCATCTGGTCGGATGGCACCGGACGCAGTGATTCTTTCAGATACGATCTTGTATGGCGAGGTGGGAAATCCTCGATACATGGGGCCGTACATCATTGCCAGTGCTTTGCGCCGAGCCGGATATGAAGTCGCCATTCTCGACTACTTCACGCGTTTCCCATCAACGGATGCGTTTTTCGAATATCTCGCGAAACTTATCGGTCCCGAAACAAAGATGATTGGTATTTCGTCGACTTTTCTCGCACCGTTTGTTGCGACCCTCGAACCCCGAACGCATCGATCGACCGGACTTGATCGTTATTATTCGGGCGAACTTTTTTTGCAGAGCGGTCCCGAGTTGGTCGAGTGGACGGCCCGACTGAAACGAGTGATTTCAGAAAATGCGCCGAAAGCGAAGATCGTTTTGGGTGGCGTCAAGAGTCAGTTCGCCATATGGCGCTCTGGGTTTTTTCGAGACATCGATTTTGTTGTTTTGGGTGCCGGAGATTTAGCGGTCGTTGATATCATGAAACACATCGAAACCGGATCGGCACTCGCAACCCGCGAAGTCGAGGGTCAACGCGTTGTCGATAACGCTCGCGACTTGGCTGACAAAAGCTGCCCAGAAATGATTTTCAAATCGGAAGATGCTATCTCCCACGCGGAAGCGCTTCCCCTCGAAATTGCTCGAGGCTGTGTCTTTAACTGCAAATTTTGCCACTATGAAAAGAAACAAAGTAACAAAAAACCACTCGAGGTTTTGCGTAGCGAATTGACTCGCAATTACGAATTGTTCGGCACGACCACTTATACTTTTTGCGACGATTGTTTTAACGATCACCCGAAAAAGGTTGAGGCGTACTGCGGACTATTTTCGTCTCTTCCATTTCAGATCGAGTGGACCGCGTACGCACGAGTCGATGTCGCGGTCGCGTTTCCCGAGACGCTCGACATGATGGTCGAAAGCGGAGCACGTGGTCTTTACTGGGGAATTGAATCCTTCGATGGTGACGTCGCAAGGCGCGCGGGCAAAGGAACTCCACCAGATAAGGTGAAAGATTTCTTGATCAAGTTCCGCGATAAATATCGCGGGCACTGCCTTTCTGAAGGTTCGTTTATCGTGGGTTTGCCAGGAGAAACTCGTAATTCTTTAGATGAAACATTGGCATGGCTAATCAAAGAAGATGTCTTTGACCTCGTGACGTTCGGTCCGCTGGGACTGATGCCCTATAGTGCAAACCTTGATCGGGTTGTTTTCGATTACGCTGCATATTCACGTGAACCAGAAAAACACGGTTTCAAAAAAGTTTCATTTCAACCGCATTATTGGGAACACGAACAAATGAATTCCATTGAGGCTGCTGAAATCGCAGGTTCGATGTCGCGAGCGTGGCGAGATTTTAAGAAACCGGGATTGCTCCGCACGGTGTGGTTTTATCCCCATCTGCGCACCCTCGGGTTTACTCGTGAAGAAATTAGCGAAATTGCGACTAACTCGCAGGATCTTGAACTTTGGACCAAGCGGGTGGCTGGCCGTTTTGCGAAACACGTTGAGGATTATCATGTTCGATTACTCCAAGTATTCACCGAATGAAATCGAAGTGCTGCCGCTAGAGATCGACTCGATGAGGCTGCGCGAGCAATTCGAACGAGAAGTGCGACCGCTTCGCTGTGTTGTGCGCAGTCGTGCCGTCAGCGGGTGGTCGATTCAATCGCAAGACGGCGACTACCTGAAAGGTCTTGAAAGCGGTTTTTTGCCGAACAACGGTCCGGGCAATCGTGGACCCGAGTGGCAGCCGCGAACTCCTGAAGAGCAGTCGCTACTGACCATGCAGGATTTTGATCAACCGACTGAAATTTGCACCGGCTACATTCGCGACATTATGAATCGCATCGAGGATCACGGGATGAACCCACGGCGTGCAAGGATTCTACGACTGGGGCCACAGATCGAGTCGTCATGGCACGTCGATGGACAGCCTCACGTCTACTCGGTTCGCCTGCATATTCCGATCATCACCAACCGGGCGTGTTTTTTTAATTATCAGGATGAAAGCTTCCACATGGCGGCCGATGGAAACGGCTATCTCGTCAAAGTGAATAGACTGCATATGATTCACAACAAATCCAACGAGGAGCGATTTCACCTCGTCATAAATATATGGGATCAGCTCGGAAAAACTCGTTTTCACCGCTACCAGCCCTAGCTTTCGCGTGCGTCACGAGTTACAACTCGCCGTGCCACAAACCGGAAGCAATCATCGGCTCGATCTCGCGGCCGAATTAAAAAGAAATCCGTTCGTGCTTGCTCCTATGGCGGGCATCACCGACTGCGCATTTCGCACAGTGATGCGTGAACTCGGCTGCGGCCCGGTGATTACCGAGCTCGTCTCGGCTCACGGGATCGAATACGCGAGTCGAAAAACACTTCAGTTGATGGAGTTTAAGGAACCGCAGCGGCCTGTGGGAATTCAGCTTTTTGGCGAAACGCCTGAAATACTGGGTAAGGCGGCGAAGGTTTGCGAAGCGCAGGGTGCCGACTTCGTCGATCTCAATTTTGGATGTCCGGTTCCGAAAGTTGTGAAAAAGGGCGCTGGATCTGCGATTTTAAAGGATCTGAAGGCTGTTGAAGCCGTTTTTAAAGCGGTGAAGGGCGCGGTTTCGATCCCGGTGACGGTTAAGATTCGTACCGGTTGGGACCACGAAACTCGAAATGCCAGTCAGGTCGCACAGATTGCTTACGATGAAGGACTGTCTTGGGTCGCGATTCACGGGCGGACTCGAGCCGCTGGATATTCGGGTCTCGCCGATTGGGATTTCATCGCTGAAGTGAAGTCGAAAGCGAAGCTTCCGATCATCGGAAACGGCGATATTCTCTCGGCCGAGATGGCCGTTCGCCGGATTCGTGAGACTGGAGTCGACGGCGTCATGATTGGCAGGGGCTGCCTCAAAAATCCGTGGATTTTTCGGCAGTCGATAGGGCTATGGACCGAGGGATCGGTGCCTCCAGTTCAAAAAGATTTCAGCCTGCTATTCGAGCGTTTACACCAGGCGTTTGCGGCTGTGGCCCTAGATAGCCCTCATCAACCAATGGATCGTCACAAAGACCGTTTCGTCATGCTGCAGATTAAGAAATTTGCTTCATGGTATTCGACGGGGTATCCTGGCGCCTCACAATTTCGGAAAACGATTTTCCAGCACGAGTCTCTGGAGGCCACCCTCGCGGCCGTCTTTGACTACTTCAAAGGAATCGCCGCAATTATCCAGGCCGATACCAGCAATGAGTCATTTCTCATGGGTGGACACGGTTAGTTTGAAACTGTTTTTAGATACTTTAACGGAAGAGCCTCGCAATGGAACAAATGACCGCAGACAAAATTCGAAACATCGCTATCATCGCGCACGTCGATCACGGCAAGACGACGCTGGTCGATCACTTGCTTCGTCAGAGCGGTATGTACCGTTCGAACGAACACGTCGAAGAACGTGTGATGGACTCGATGGATCTCGAGCGCGAGCGCGGAATCACGATCGCAGCGAAGAACGCTTCGTTCATCTATAAGGGCCACAAAGTAAACATCGTCGATACTCCGGGACACAGCGACTTCGGCGGAGAAGTTGAACGTATCCTCAACATGGTCGACGGCTGTGTTCTTCTGGTCGATGCGTCGGAAGGTCCACTTCCGCAAACACGTTTCGTATTGAAGAAAGCTCTCGAGCAAAACAAGGCGATCATCGTTTGTATTAACAAGATCGATCGCCCTGACTCGCGTATCGACGAAGTCTTGAACGAGATCTTCGATCTTTTCATCGACCTCGATGCGACTGAAGCACAAGCCGATTTCCCGGTTGTCTACGCGGTTGCCCGTGAAGGTTGGGCGACAGATGATCCAAAAAATAAAAAAGAAAATCTTGAGATGCTTTATGACCTGATCATCGGCAAAATCCCGCCGCCAAAAGGCAAGTCGGAAGAACCGCTTCAGGTTATGTGCTCGAATCTCGGTTGGAATGCGTTCGTCGGCCGTCTCGGTATCGGCCGCGTTTTAAACGGTGTTCTTCGCGTGAACGACGAAGCTTTGCTGTCGACGGTTGAAGGCAACAAGAAGGGCAAGATCTCGGCTCTCTACGCGTACGATGGAATGAAGCAGATTCCGGTGAAAGAACTTGTTGCGGGCGATATCGCCATCGTCGCGGGCTTCGAAAATATCGACATCGGTGACACGATCATGTCGCCAGCGAAACCATTGCCACTTCCACGTATCATCGTCGAAGAACCGACGGTTGCGATGATGTTGTCGGTGAACGATTCTCCGTTTGCCGGTCTCGAAGGCAAGAACGTGACGTCTCGTAAAATTCTTGAGCGTCTCGAGCGCGAAATCAAAACGAACGTTGCGATTCGCTTAGAGATGACAGATCGTCCCGAGACTTTCAAACTTCTGGGTCGCGGCGAACTTCAGCTTGGCGTTTTGGTCGAGCAGATGCGCCGTGAAGGTTACGAGTGCAAAATCGGTAAACCGACCGTTATCTTCAAACAAGAAAACGGTCAGAAGAAAGAGCCGATGGAGAACGCGGTTGTCGACGTTGCCGAAGCCTTCACTGGTGTCGTGTCTGAAAAGATGGGATCTCGAAAAGGTGTCATGACCAACATGGTGAACAAAGGTTCGGGCCGTGTGCGTATCGAGTTCTACATTCCGGCACGTGGACTGATCGGTTACCGTTCCGAGTTCTTGACCGACACTCGCGGTACGGGATTGCTCAATACCAATTTCGCTGGTTGGGACGACTATAAGGGCGATATCTCTTTCCGTAAAAACGGAGCGATGGTTTCGGATCGTAAAGGAAAGTCGACTCCTTACGCCCTTTGGTATCTCGAAGAGCGCGGTAAGATCTTTATTCATCCAGGTACCGAAGTTTATGACGGCATGGTTGTCGGCGAAAACGCGAAAGAGAACGATCTCACGGTGAACGTATGCCGCGAGAAAAAACTCACGAACGTTCGCGCATCGGGAACAGACGAAGCCGTGAAGCTCACGACTGTGAAGTTGAAGACACTCGAAGAAGCGATGGAATGGATCACAGACGAGGAAGTTATTGAAATAACTCCGCTCTCGATTCGTATCCGCGTTCGCGAACTCGATCCACACAAACGCAAGAAAACTGCGGCCGCTGACTAAGGGTACCCGGTTCTCTTTGCAGAAGCTTCGCGTCATGCGGAGCTTTGTTTGGAAAGAAAAAAGACGACTCGCCAGAGTCGTCTTTTTTTATGCGGTGGGTTCGGCACTCGAGTCGCGTGCCCTAAGAGGTACCTGCTACCTTTTTGCATTTTAATGCAAAAAGGTAGCAGGTACCTTGGTGCTACTCGCGAACTGCGAGTGCGTTTCCTGCGCCCGTGTACTTCAGGTACACAGTCACCGGTACCGAGAATGAGCAGTCTGAAGCGTCGTTCACTCGGTAAACCACTTTCACTTCTGAACCGTCGGCTGAGGCCGAAATGAATTCGTTGGCCTGAACGCCGAGATTGTACGCGACTCCACCCGAGTCGCCCTCAAGTTTGTCGTCCTCAACCCAAACAACGATTTGAGTCGAATTGCATGCGGGCTCGATCAGATCGGGAGCGATGATGTGGTAAGTGACTCCGCCCGCCGTTACTTTTGTTGGTTTTTTAGCGAACGCGCCGGCAACGATTCCGTAATCCATGTTGTCCATTGAGGCTGCGATCGGCACAGTCGACGCCGTTGCGATTCCTGCAGTAAAGATCATCGATACAAATGTGAGCACGAACTTAGTCATTTTTAATCCTCGGTTGGGCGTGGTCTTAAAGCCGGGTCTACCAAAGCCTCACCGGAAAAGATTGGAATGTGCGAAATCGGCAGAATTTTCACTGGAAAGCGGCTGGAAAAACTCGGACGGCAGGATATGTTTGAAATAAGGAAGTGACTGAGGTGTCGATGCTCGCGAAATCTCGTATCCACGAAAAAGCCGCACTTGGTTTCGGTCGGTCTGCCGACGCTTATGAGCGCGGTCGTCCCGAATATTCCGACGAAGCTGTTCGCTTTGTCGCAGATCACCTTCGCGAATTCTCGTCCGCTAACTTAGAAGAAGGGGTACCGCCCCGCAGTCTCTCGGTCGCAGATCTTGCCGCAGGCACTGGGAAATTTACGAGAGTTTTGTCGAGCTTGGAACCCACGATCATTTCGTCAATCACCGCAATTGAGCCTGTTGCCGAGATGCGCGCGAAGATTACAGATTTGGCCAAGATATCGGTCACCGCCGACGGTACGGCTGAAAACATTCCTTTTGCCGCCGCTAGTTTTGACGTTGTTACCGTGGCGCAGGCTTTTCATTGGTTCGATGCTCCGGCGGCGCTTCGTGAGATTCACCGCGTATTAAAGCCAGGCGGAATGTTGCTAATGATTTGGAATGTTCGCGACGAAACTCATTCTTGGATTCGCGAAATGACTGAGTTGATGGTTCCTTACGAAGGTTCGGCTCCGCGGTACAGAACGATGAATTGGCAGCGAGCTTTCGACGCGGATCATTCTAGCAAATCCCCGCACTTTTCCTCGCTCGAATTTACAAAATTCAAACATCTGACGGTCGGCCCCAAGTCTACGATGCTGGACAGAGTGGCCTCGGTTAGTTTTGTAGCTGCGCTCTCGCCGACTGATCGTGAGAATCTACTTAGGCAAATGAGTGAACTTTATGAACGACATTTATGTGAGGCACAGATTACGAATGGCGAAATCGCGATGCCTTATGAAACTCACTTCTTTACGTGTCGACGGATCTGACCGATGCCGTTCACAGGTTCGCACATTGCCGCCGTACTTCCCCTAAATGGCACGCGTTTAAACTTCACGGCGCTAGTCATCGGATCGATGAGCCTCGATTTTAGCTATATACTTGCGATCTACGGACCGCAATTTGAAGCGCACAATGTGACCGGTCTTTTTCTGTTTGGCGTTCCGGTCACGATTTGTACGTGGGGATTATTTCGCTATTACCTCGAGCCGGCTTTTCGGCTGATTTTTCCTTGGCTGACGAGAGATGAATCGAAACCCGTCATTTGGATCATCGCGATCTCTGCGCTCGTCGGCGCAGCCACGCACCTTGTGTGGGATGGCTTTACCCATCGATATGGTTGGCCGGTAAATAGTTTCCCGATT
>JAYSST010000430.1:0-1382 GCA_043720435.1 Bdellovibrionales bacterium | reverse complement strand
AGAAGCAACGAGCGAAGTGGGGCCGGCTTGGCGCTCACAAGCGGCAAAAAGGTTCTGTGAAAACAGGCCGACGTGCGCCGGTAAAGAAACGTAGTACGGCAAGGGCCGCAAAAAAGCCGACACGCACCAGCGCGAAAAAGGGGAATCCATAACGATGGCATTCGAAAAAGTACCACTGAAAGTAAAGACGCTTCCGCATTTTAAAGGTGAACTTCCCCGCTATGAAACCGTGCATGCGTCGGGCCTTGATGTTCGCGCTGCGATTTCTGAAACAATCTTGATTCCACCTCTTGGTCGAGCGATGATTCCGACCGGTCTTTCGGTCGAAATTCCGCCGGGATTCGAAATTCAAGTACGTCCCCGCAGCGGACTTGCCGCAAAACAGGGTGTGACCGTGTTGAACACTCCGGGAACGGTCGACGCTGACTATCGCGGCGAGGTTAAAATTATAGTTATCAATCTGGGCAGTGAAGTCGTCGAAGTGAAAGACCAAGATCGAATCGCGCAGTTCGTATTGTGCCCGGTTGTTCAAGCTGAACTTATCGTCGTGGACGAACTTGCTTCTACAGCACGGGGCGCAGGCGGCTTCGGTTCAACAGGCGTACGGGCGTAAAGCTATGCGTGTGGGACCAATGCCGATTCATGCCGCCGATAAGTTGCTGCGTATTCTCGAGAAGAATAGCCTAGAGGGCGAAATCTTAGCGACTGGCGAGATCATCGAAAATAAAAATGAAGTCACGAGCCACCCTCGGATCGAAAGCCCGAAGGACCTCGTCTTTGTCGAGTTCGAAGATTCGGCCTTGGAGCTGCTCCGCCCGGATCTGATTCGTCTCGCTCTGATCGACGAATCGGTTTCCACGGGCGATGAACTCGACGGCGAAGAATGGGTATGCCCGCAGTGTGGGAAGGTCTTTGATCATCAGGGAAAATGCCCGGCCCATGATCGTGTGCTCGTAACCTTTGAAGCTTACGCGGCAGAAAAAAAAGCAAAATCAAACGCACTAGATCCGGTGTCGATGATCGTCATCACCGCAATCGTTATTGGCGTCATCTATATGATGAGCCGTTGAGACGCGCGTTACTGCGTGCTCATCCAGCGGCCGAGGGACCAAAGCACGACATGCGCGGTCGCTAGCAGAGTAAACCATCGAATAACTAGGCCGCTCGGCAGGCGAAGTTTTGTAGTGAAGCCAGTGCCGGCGATGAAAAGCGCAATAAAAAAACCGATCAAAGAGAGCGGCGGATACTTTTCGCCAGCTCCGATTGGGATCCACCAAAACATGTTTGCAAAAGCGAAAACCGAAGCGCCAGAACGATAGCGAAACCTAAGTCCGTGCGCGCCTCGAAAAACCAATTTCAAGATAGAAGTTGTAGCGAAGACC
>JAYSST010000429.1:0-3350 GCA_043720435.1 Bdellovibrionales bacterium | reverse complement strand
CTGCGTAAGCAGGTCGATAACTTTGACGGCGTCGCCAACTTTCAACGATGGCAGTCGAACTTCTTTTTCTTCGAGAGCTGCCGTCTCATCATCGCTGCCTTCGACGTAAGCCCGCAAGAAACCTGGAAACTCGATTGTCATCCCGCTCGCCGCGAACGTTCCTTTGCCTACTTCGAATCGAATCGCCAGTTGTTTCTGACGTGCATTAACCATTTGGCTGGCAATTGTGCGCTTCCAAATAAGGTCGTACATTTTTAACTGAAGGCCCGATAAGCCTGTGTCTTCAGGAACAACCATCTCGGTTCCAGCAGGACGAATCGCTTCGTGCGCCTCTTGCGCGCCCTTCGCCTTTTTATCTTCGTAGGTTCGCGGCGCTTCCGGCAGATATTCTTTGCCATAGAGCTTAGTGATTCTTCCGCGCGCAGCCTCTAAGGCTTCCGTCGATAGAAACGTAGAATCGGTACGCATGTAGGTAATAAAACCTTGTTCGTAAAGTGACTGAGCGACTTGCATTGCTTCGCGCGCCGAAAGGCCAAGCTTTCTGTTCGCATCCTGCTGAAGCGTCGACGTGATAAACGGAGCGGCCGGTTTTCGAGATATCGGCTTTTCCTCAGCTTCGGTCACTTTCCACGAGGCTGACTTCAGCGCGGCGAGAATCGCGGCCGCGCGTTTCTCATCAAGTGCGACAGAATCCTTCACGCGATCAGCAGAGAGCGCGCCCGTCGTCGAATCAAAATCTTTGCCGGTCGCAACTCGCTTGCCCTCATAGGCAATCAGACGCGACCTAAACTTAATCGAGTCTTTTTCGTTCTCGGCCTCAAGATCCCAGTAGCTCGATTTTTTAAATCGAATGCGCTCGTGCTCGCGTTCAACAATCAGCCGAACTGCGACCGACTGAACACGTCCTGCCGATAACCCGTAAGCAACTTTTTTCCACAGCAACGGCGAAATCGTATAACCGACCAGACGATCAAGAATCCGTCGTGCCTCTTGCGCACGAACCAGATTCGCGTTGATCTCGCGCGTGTCTTTGACCGCCGCGAGAATCGCCTTCTCAGTGATCTCGTTAAAAACCATTCGTCGAAATGGAACCTGCGGTTTCAGCGTCTCAACCAAATGCCAGCTAATGCTTTCTCCTTCGCGGTCTTCGTCCGTCGCGAGCAGGAGGTGGTCGACATCTTTTAGTTTTTCTTTCAGCAAAGTGACGATCTTAGTCTTATTTTTCGGAACACAATAAATCGGTTCGAATTCGTGATCGGTGTCGACGCCAAGTTGCGCCCACTTCTGTTTTTTATATTTTTCTGGGATGTCTTTTGACGACTGTGGCAAATCGCGGATGTGCCCCATGCAACTCTCAACAATAAAATTCTTGCCGAGAAATTTTCGAATGGTTTTCGCCTTCGTTGGCGACTCAACGACGACAAGAGTTTTTCCAGTACCGGAATATCCGCCGTCGCCTAATTCCGACGACGATGCGCTTTTAATTCTTTTCGCCTTAGCCAAAGCTGCCGCCAAACTTATGAGAATATTCACGACACCGTCGGTGCCGCGGTGCGACGCTCCATATAATGCAATTCGCACTTCGGAAGCACCCGCGTTTCTAAAGTGGAGCAACGCTTGCCCCTCGCGCAAGCGAATTTTAGGTGCAGACGACCGGATTGATCGAGAATTCGGACCGCGGACCGGAAAATGCCTGTTGTTCATACCGACCAGACCAGACCACCACTAAAGAAAAACCGAGAACGCTTATGTTGCGCTCCGGTGAGTCACACTCAGAGTGATTTACAATCCAGTTCAATTCATAATTTCAGGAGAATCTAACAAAGGCTGATTTATGACCAAGACGATGAAACCACTTTCCGAATTTAAAAGTGCTGTTCACACGGTTTTCACCGACATCGACGACACGCTGACGGACGAAGGTGTGCTTCGGCCCGAAGCGTACGCAAGTCTTTGGAAACTGCATGAGGCAGGAATTCGAATTGTACCGGTCACTGGTCGCCCCGCAGGTTGGTGCGAGATGATTGCGAGGTTCTGGCCCGTTCATGGCGTCATAGGAGAAAATGGCGGTTTTTACTTCCGATATCTGGGCAATCCAGCCAACGGCGAATCCGAGAAAAAGATGAAACGCCACTTTGTCGTCGACGAAAAAACGATGGCGAAGAATCGTGAAGCTCTTGATCAGGTTCGGTACGAAGTCTTAAGAAACGTTCGCGGCTGTGCCGTGGCGAGCGATCAGTTTTCGCGCCTGATGGATCTCGCGATCGACTTCGCCGAAGACGTCGGTCCACTTCCAGAAACGGACATAGATAAAATTGTCAGCATATTTGCAAAACACGGCGCCATCGCAAAAGTCAGTTCCATTCACGTCAACGGTTGGTTTGGAAAGTACGACAAACTTTCGATGACTAAAATATATTGTGAAAAAGAACTCGGTTTTGAATTCGCCGAAGAGAACGGTTCGTTGGCTTTTTGCGGCGATTCACCCAACGACGAGCCGATGTTCGAAGCATTCACGAATTCATTCGCCGTCGCCAACATCGTAAACTTCGCCGAGCGCTTGAAATTCAAACCGGCTTTCGTTTCAGAAAAAACAGGCGGCCATGGTTTCGTGCAGATCGCCGACCGAGTTTTGAAAATTAGGTCGTAATCTAAATCTAAGCGAACCATGTCACCAGAGGCCGGAGGTTCCCTCCACACGCAGTTGGTTTTCGCTTACTTCGCCTTGCAGACGCTAAACGTACAGCGACCTGACTCGCAGTCGCTGCCAAACGTGCACGCGCTGCCGCTTCCTAGATCTTTTTTGCCCGACGCTGACACACAGACATCAAACGAACAACGGCCCGAGGCACAGTCGCTGCCAAACGAACATGCACCACCATTGCCGAGATCTTTTTTACCCGAGCTCGATTTACAAACGCTAAATGTGCAACGACCGGAAGCGCAGTCGCTGCTAAAATTGCAAGCCATGCCATTTGCCAAATCTTTTCCGGAATAAGCAGAAAGGCTGAAGAACAAAATCGAGCAGATTGCGGCGAAAATGAAAAAACGCATTTTCATTCCAACCACGATCCTTATTTGTTTTTTGAATTCTTCGAATCGTTCGTGAGCAACGCCGCAAATGGATTATTAAACGGCGATCCGCCACCAAAACCACCGCCGCGATTTCCACCGCCCCGGTCGTTACCCATGTGCGGACGAGGTCCGCCGCCGAAGCCGCGCTCACTGCCACGCTCATTGGCGCGCCCACCGTCTCGATTGTCGCTCGGTCGTGGCCCACTGCCCGCAGCCGGAATCATTCCAGGTCCGCGTGGCGTTGGTCGCGTGCCAGCTTGAGGTGCCGGCGCATT
>JAYSST010000428.1:0-1389 GCA_043720435.1 Bdellovibrionales bacterium | reverse complement strand
ATACGATTCGAAAGACCCTCGAGCGAATCTTCAGCAACGATCAAACCACGATTGATGATGATGATGCGTTCACACATGGTCTGAACTTCGGGCAGAATGTGCGTCGACAAAATAATGGTGTGCTCACCCTTAAGCTCCTGAATCAATGCCCGAACTTCAGCAACCTGGCGTGGATCAAGACCCGACGTGGGCTCATCGAGAATCAAAACTTCCGGATCACTGACCAGTGCCTGAGCGATTCCGACTCGCTGTCGAAAACCTTTCGAAAGATTTTGTATCAAGCGGCGACGGACTGAACCCAGATCGGTTTTTTCAATCGACTTCTCGACTTGTTTTGAAACTTGATTGCTCGCAACTCCTTTGAGGCGCGCAACGAAGCGCAAATAACTCTCGACCGTCATCTCGCCGTAAACCGGCGGATTCTCGGGCAAGTAGCCAATTCGTTTTTTCACTTCAATTGGATTTTCAAAAACGTCGTAACCTGCAACTCGAACCGAGCCGCCGGTTGGCGCCATCGAGCCCGTGATAATCTTCATCGTTGTCGACTTGCCGGCACCGTTGGGCCCAAGAAATCCAACAACCTCACCCTTTTTGACGTTGAATCGAATGTCCTTCACCGCATGGGTGGGACCATAACTTTTTACGAGACCCGCAACTTCGATCATGTTTACTGGTACATTTACTGGCACGTTCGCTGGCGTATTCATGGTGGCGTTACTCCGTTCGATCGACTGATCATAGGCTAAGCCTGAGAACCCGGTCATGTGTATAGTTAACGCGGCCGACCCGATCACCCTTGATTGGCCGAACAAAGCGGCACTCGACGATTAACAGGTCGAAAGATTCACCGCGCAGCTCAATCGCGCGGCGCTTCAACGTTTGTTCCGCGACGTACGTTCCAGCTTTAATAAATTCCGCATCTGTGACATTGCGTCCGCGAGTGCGTCGCAATATCGCGTGCGCGCCCGGTCGATCGCGCAAATGTAACCAGTAATCAAACGGCTGAGCTTTACGCAAAATTGCGAGATTTTCGACTGCATTTTTGCCCAAATAAACGATCAAGTCGTCTGCCAGCTGAAACTTTCTTCCTTTGGCGCTCGCGGCGACAAAAAGATCTTTTGCCTCTCCGCCACTCGCAGTTCGATTCTCTTCGCGAAGTTCACCTTTTGCTCGTTTTTTCTCAAGTACTGCGATCTCACGCGCAAGTTCAGCGGCGCGTTCGCGAGTACCGACCAGCTTTCTCGTCTGACTTTTCGCATTCGTAAAAAGTCGTTCAATGTTCACGGCCATCGACCGCTTCAAATCTACCTGTTCGCGCCATTCGTTAGGCCACTCACGCGGAACTTCAAGTGATTGATTTTCCTTAATCCATTCGCCAATGGTGCGAGC
>JAYSST010000427.1:0-8725 GCA_043720435.1 Bdellovibrionales bacterium | reverse complement strand
ACAACATTCTTTCGTTCATCAAAGCGATGGGTGGAAAATCGATGGGTCTGCGCGGAAAAACTTTCGGTGCAGAACTTGGCGAGCTCGGTGCTTATGTTCGTGAACGAACTCTGACGAAGCCGCGTGTCGACATCAAAGGTGCGACGCCGGAAAAAGGAACCGTGAAAGTATCGCTGAACGGTGAAGTGCTCGAACTTGGAAAAGATTGGGTCTACGAAAACGGAAACGAACGGAAACACAGCATCACGATCTTGCGCGACCTTTCGAATGTTTCTGGTGCGATCGACATCAAGGTCGACTTCACCCAGGTCGATTCCCGCGCCTTAATTTCGGGTCGCGTCCACGGCTCGTCAAAACCATAAATCCCGCGGTACCTGCTACCTTTTTGCATTTTTCGGTCGAAAAATGCAAAAAGGTAGCAGGTACCTTCAGGGCCGGGGTCCGCAACGTTCCATTTCGCAATGCGGCATTGACTGCCCAGAAGCCTGCCAGGCCGGGTGGAGCTGCGCTTTTCTTCAGCATCGTGAGATCACACGTTGACCAGGTGTTGGGCCGCAACCAAGACTTTGGTAGGGCTACAGATAGTATCCGAAAACCGTACCTGCCTAAGGCGGGTTAGTCGGCTATCGGATCTCTTGAAGCAAGCAGGGGGCACTCGGTGCGTATAAAAAAACTCGAAATCGTCGGCTTTAAGTCTTTTAAAGATCGCACGGTCATTCAGTTCGATTCGGGAATCACCGGCGTTGTCGGTCCGAATGGTTGCGGAAAATCTAACATCGTCGACGCTTTGATGTGGGCAATGGGCGAAATGTCGGCCAAGCACTTGCGCGGATCTTCGATGGAAGACGTCATTTTCGCTGGAGCCGAGAACTACGCTCCGATGGGCATGTGCGAAGTTTCGCTGACTTTAGAAAACGACGGCGGACCGTTTCCTGTTCAATACTTAAAATTCTCTGAAGTGATGGTGACTCGTCGTCTTCATCGCGGCGGCGAATCAGAATATTTCATCAATAAAGAGCCCTGCCGTCTTCGCGATATCCAAGAGATCTTCATGGATACAGGAGCGGGAGCAAAAGGTTTCTCGATTATCCAGCAGAACGCGATCGGTCAGCTCGTAACATCGAAACCTGAAGACCGTCGGCACTTAATTGAAGAAGCTGCAGGTATCACAAAGTTCAAAGCGCGCAAGCGTGAGTCCCAGCGGAAACTTTTATCAACAGAACAGAACTTGATTCGTCTTCACGACATTGTGAACGAATTAAAGCGCCAAATCGATTCGCTCGAGCGCCAGGCTCAGCGTGCCGAACGTTACCGAAATTTGAAGCGCGAAGCAGACGATCTTGATTTGTGGTTGTCGTCGCGCCAGTACCTTGAGCTTCGTGATAAGTCGGTAGCTGCGAGCGCTGAGCTCGCAGAGGCGGAACTTCTTGAAGCGGCAGCTATGACAGAGGCAGGCACGCAAGAACTTGAAGTGGAAACTTTGAAAGCGACCGTCGCTGAAAAGCAAATGTCGGTCGAAGACCTTTCGCGTGAAGCGCAAGAACTGCAGATGCAAGTGACGTCAGCCGAATCGCAAATTCAAGAATTGCGATTCGAGATCGAAGCGGCTCGTCGCAATAAAGAAATGACGGGTGGTTTGCTCGAAGAGCATAGTGCACGCCAAATCGCTCTCTCGAGCGAGCTTGAAAAATTGCAAGGCCAGCTGACGACAGTTTCAGAAGACGCTTTGCGATTGACCAGCGAGTACACTGAGAAAAAAGAACGTTGGGAAACGGCGGCTTCCCGCATTTCGGACGTCGACCGCGATCTCACCGATGCTCGGCGTGAGTACATCACAGTGACTTCGGGCGAGGCGCAGATTCAGGGTCGCGTTGCGGCTCTTGATGACGGCATCAAAGGGATCGAAGAGCGCGAAGGTGATGCGCGTTTGATTCTCGAAGAATTGCTCGGGAAAAAAGTCGAATTTGATTCTCGTAAGAAAAAAGTTTGGAACGAGCTCGAGAAAAACCGCCAGGATCAGCTCGATCTCGCGCGCGACGTCGAAAGCTTCGTCGCCAATCGCGATCAGTTGCAGGTTCAGATTGTCGAACGCCGCTCTGAAGTTGAAAAGTTCCGTGATGAACTTAGCGATGTAACCGGAAAACTGTACGGTCTCGAAAACCTTGCTTCGAATTTCGAAGGTTTCGACGCGGGCGTTAAGTCCGTGATGTTCTGGCAAAAACAAAAGCTCGATGCGATGCCAGAGGGCGATCGCGTTGATGCGGCTGAATTCCATCCCATCGCCGAAGTCGTCGAAGTACCAAGCGAGTACGAACTCGCGATGGAAGCGGCACTAGGTCCCCGCTTGCAGATGTTGCTATCGCCAACTCCGGACTCAGCCGTCGGTGCCGTTAATTTCTTGAAAGAGAAAAAATCGGGGCGCTCGAGCTTCGTTTCGGGTGGCATGATGACTGTAGAAACTCTGACTCACGCGCCAGATCGTTCGAGACTTCGCGCCGTACTATCGGACGTCGTACGCTCGCCAGAAAAATTCAAACCGACGATCGACCGCTTGTTAAAAAACGTCGCGGTCGTGAATTCGATGGCCGAAGCTCTCGAGCTTCGAATGGAATCGCCGAACTGGACGTTCGTGACCGTCGACGGTGACACTGTTACCGCTGACGGAGTCATTACGGGGGGAACAGCTGAATCGGCAGATTCGGGTCTCTTAACTCGCCGTCGCGAGATCAAGGAACTCTCTAGCAAAAAAGAAGAGTTCAGCGGCAAGCTCGCGCTCGCCCAAGTGGGCTTGAAAAAGATGGAACAGAATCTCAAGAACATCGTTGATGAACTTGAGATGGTTGAGCGCCGCAGCACAGACAAAGAGATTCTGCTCGCGTCGTTGAAAAAAGACGTCGAGCGCGCGGATCAGGAACTGACGAACTGCGAACAAGCGATCACGCGACAAGACCGCGATGTGCATTCCCTTTCGGCCCAAGTTGAAACTCGCCGCAATGAACTCGATGAACTTCAGATGCGTTTGACGAATCTTCTCGAGCGCAAAATTGAACTCGAAAGTTCGATACACACTTTGACTCAAGATTTAGATAGCGCACGCGGTGGCGTCGGTTCGCTTCAAGATGAAGTTGGAAAACTTCAAACTTCGTCTGCGACAAAAACGATGGAGCGCGACGGTCTTGATCGTCAGGTTCAAATGTTGTCGAAGCAATTGACTGAAACCGAATCGCAACTTTCGCGCATGTCTTTCGAGAGCGAACGATCGAACGAATCCATTTCGTCTAACTCGGTCGTCATGGAAGAACATCGCATTCAGCTCGACGAAAAGATTCATCGCCTCGAAGAAGCGCGTTCAGCCGTGTCTCGTGGTCGCGATGAGTTTGAACAGCTCAATAATCGTTATCTTGAAATTCAGCGCGGCCTCGCTTCGTACCTTTCGAATCGTAACCAGTTGCAAATGAAGATGAACGAAGCTCGTTTGACGTCGGAACAATGCCGACTCAAAGAAGCGTACCTCGTCGAACAAATGCGCGAGCGCTACATGCTCGAGCTTTCTGACGTTGCCGAGCGCTATCGCGAGCGCGTCGCGTCAGATGTAGAAGTGAAAGAAGCTGAAGCTAAGCTTAAAGAGTTGAAAGAACGCATTGGCAAAATTGGCGATGTTAATCTTTCGGCGATCGAAGAATACGACAAAGTAAAAGAGCGCTATCAGTTCTTGTCGCAGCAGCAAGAAGACTTGATCGAAGCGAAAGAGATGCTGAAGAAGGTCATCGACCGCATCAACCGCGTTTGCGCTAAAAGATTCCGCGAAACTTTCGACCTCGTGAACGAACGGTTTACAAAAGTATTCCCGGTTCTGTTCGGCGGTGGTGAAGCTCGGCTGATCTTGGTTGAAGATCCTGAAAAAGGTGACATGGGCATCGACATCATCGCGAAACCACCAGGCAAAAAGCTTCAGAACATGACGCTCTTGTCGGGCGGAGAAAAAGCGCTGACTGCGGTTTCCCTCATCTTCTCGATTTTCCTTGTTCGTCCATCACCTTATTGCCTCTTGGATGAGGTCGATGCACCACTCGATGACGCCAACGTTTACCGTTTCAACGACCTCGTAAAAGAAATGGCAAAGCGTTCGCAGATCATCGTTGTTACGCACAACAAGTTTACGATGGAAGTAGCATCCCGTTTGTACGGCGTAACGATGGAAGAGCGTGGAGTCTCGAAAATGGTCTCTGTCGATTTAAACGCTGTCTAGCAGGCGCTATTCGCACCGGATCGCGCTACCTGCGTGAAACTGAGGCTTCTCGGCACGTTCCGTTAGTGCGCGATCGTCCGAAACGCTGTTCCGCCACCCAGGCATATGCGCACATCCCTTCCGCGAAGGGTGGCACCGGCACCGTTGGGGCGAGAAATGTCTCGTGAGAACTGCCACTAGTCGTGTGACTACGAGTGCATCAAGCTGCTAAACCGAGCCTTATGTATAACGAAGAAGGTCTTTCGGGCGGTCTTGGTCTCTATCTCTCCTTCGGAATGTTCGCCATCACGTTCGTCATTGGCGTGATGCTGCTGATTTGGTTTTTGAAGTCGCAGCGATCTATTTCGAATAAGAAAAACCAGTTTCCGGAAGTGACTCCGTCTCGCCGTGCGTCCGATCGAATCGCCGACCGAACTTCTGAGCCAAGGACCGCTGACTGGATTGCTGACGTGGCCGGTGAAAAAGCACGGCAAACGAAAACTTCAGTGCAGCAGCTTCCCGATGCACTCTCTAAAACCCGCGCGTCGCTTTTCGGTCGCATTCAAAACTTGTTTGGTGGTCGCGAGACCTTATCGGAAACCGAACGCGAAGAACTAGAAGAGGTCTTGTACACGGCGGATCTTGGACCGAAGACAGTCCAAGATCTTCTCGACCATGTTTTTTCGAAATTGAAAGAGTCGCGCGAGACCGGATTTGAAGCCGTTCGCCGTGAACTCCACTCGAAAATGGCAGAGATCCTGAACTCGAAAGTCGGCGCCTCAGCAAAAGGTGGCTTGGTCGCGGTCGGTTCGCCATCAGATGACGGACTTGATCGGCTCAATATTTTTTCAAATCACCCGGCTGTGCTTATGGTCGTCGGAGTCAACGGCGCGGGTAAGACGACAACGATTGGAAAACTGTCGTCGAAATTGGCGGGTCGCGGAAAGCGCGTGCTGGTTGCCGCTGGCGATACGTTTCGAGCAGCGGCGGGGGAGCAGTTAAAAGCTTGGACCGATCGCGCAGGTGAGAACCATGCGAATGGCGCTGCGGGTGGCGGATACGTCGAAATTTTTGATCCCGAGGGAGTGACCGAGCCGAGTGCAGTAGCTTACCAAGCGCTAGAAGCAGCGCGAGCGAAGAAATTCGACATCGTGATTATCGATACAGCCGGTCGACTGCACACCCAGAAAAACCTCATGGAAGAGTTAAAGAAAATGAAGCGCGTGCTTGCGAAGCTTGATGAAACCGCTCCGCACGAGACACTGCTCGTGCTCGACGCCAACAGCGGGCAGAACGCGTTGATTCAAGCCAAAGAGTTTCATGGAGCACTCGCGGTTGACGGAGTCGTCCTCACAAAACTTGATGGTTCGGCGAAGGGTGGGGTAGCTGTCGGAATCACAAATGAAGTCGGGCTTCCCGTAAAATTGATCGGCGTCGGCGAAAAAATTGGTGATCTCCGTGCGTTCGAGCCGATCTCGTTCGTCGATTCAATTCTGAAGTAGTCGTGGTGGGTTCCGATGCGGCTGCTTACGGGCCAACCAATCGGTGGCGCCGTAGTCGTCGGCCACACGGCAGCGGTGTTTCGGCTGCTCAAGTCTTACGAATATATATGACGAGTTCATTTAAACTGGCTGCGCGGAGCGAAACTAGCGATTTGATGTCGACGGCTGCGATACGACGGTGGTGCGCTTCGTTCTCTATCCGACCGCAAACCGCGCCAAGCTGTTCAAGCCCGACAACTTGAGAGGTCGATCTTAGCGAATGAGCCTGCAGTTCGACCTCCGCGAAATTACCAGTGGCCGCCGCAGCCTCGAGCTTTTCGACCAGGCTCAAAGATGTCGACGCGTATTCGTCGACCAGATTTTTTACGAAACCAGGCGCATCGTCTTCGAGCTGAAACAATTCAGTTAACGCTGCGCTGTTAAAAACCTGATCCATTTCCGACTCCTAGAAGCGTCAATTCACTTTCGCAAGTGTGCGGCCGGACCATTTTGCCAGCGTCGTGGTAAGAATTTCCTTTCGAATCGGCTTCGAAAGGTAATCATCCATACCACTTTCAAGGCACTTCACGTCGTCGCCTTTGAGTGCGTTCGCAGTAAGCGCAATAATCGGAATTCGAGCGCCGCGTTTTTCATTTGCGCGAATCAGTCGCGTCGCCTCGTACCCATCCAATTCAGGCATTTGACAATCCATCAATACAAGATCGAAGTCGGACGTCGCTAGGGCATCGATCACCTCGCGTCCGTTGGCGACCGAGTGCGCTGCGTAGCCCAAACTTTTCAGCAACGTAACAATCAATAGTTGGTTCACAGAATTGTCTTCAGCGACCAAGACTCGTCCTTTCGCGATGGCATTTCTGGACGTCGTTGCAACATTTGGGAGTGAGGTTAATCGCTGGGGGCGACCGACGGCCGCATTCATTATGGCGTTAAAGAGTTCAGATTGTTTCATCGGCTTCGTTAGGTAGGCGACAAAACCAGCCTCGGCTGTATCCCGTTCGACTTCGGTTCTGTCGAATGCCGAAGTCAAAATTAGTTTTGTATTTTTGATGACGGGATCGAGCTTTGCCTCTTTCGCAACACTGAAGCCGTCCATTCCGGGCATTCGCAAATCGACAATTGCCACATCGAACGGTGCACCGCGGACTGCAGCCGTTCGCATTGCTTCCAGGGCCTCTGCGCCACCGGCCACTTGCACCGACCGCATCTTCCAAGATTCTGCATAACTCGCGATGATTTCTCCCGACGGAGCATCATCATCAACAACGAGCACTCGAAGGTTTGAGTCCGAAGGTGCAGAAAGTTGTTGAATGACGACGGGCTCGCCAGAGCGCATAGGAATTTTAAACCAAAAACGAGAACCCGCGCCGATCTCGCTATCAACCCCGATATCTCCCGACATCAGGTCAACCAACCTGCGCGAAATAGACAGTCCGAGTCCGGTCCCGCCGTACTTTCGAGCGGTCGAGCCATCTGCCTGTGTGAAAGGTGTAAATAGCTTCAGCTGATTTTCTTTTGAAACGCCGACACCAGTGTCTTCGACTCCAAAGCAGATAATAAAAACTCCGTTGGCTTCGGATTCGACAGTGACCCTAACGATCACTCGCCCGGTCACAGTGAATTTAATCGCGTTGCTTAGCAAGTTGAGCAGAATTTGCGCGAGTCGACCGGGATCACCTTTCATGAATTGCGGAAGGCGCGGATCGACGAACGTCATGAGCGAAATTCCTTTTTCGCGCGATTTAGCGGCGAGGAGATCGGCTTGCCCTTCGACGACAGCGTGAATATCGAAATCAATTTCTTCAAGTTCGAGCTTTCCGGCTTCGATCTTCGAAAAATCTAGAATGTCGTTGATGATGTTCAAAAGCGAAAAGCTCGAGTCCCGAACGATTTTGGCGTATCGCTTCTGCAGCTCGAGCGACGGCTCTGGAAGCTCGAGTGTTTCTAATAGCAAGTCGTTCATGCCGATGATGCCGTTCAGCGGGGTGCGAATTTCATGGCTCATGTTTGCTAGGAATTCCGACTTCGCGCGCGAAAATTCGAAAGCTACTTCTCTCGCTTGAATGAGTTCTTTTTCTGTTCGTTCTCGCTTTTGATGATCTCGATTTACGAGATAGATCGAGATAATCACGAGACCGAGGGCGAGTAAGCACCCGATGATGATGGTGACGACTGTTGACTGCCAGTTTTCTCGATCGACTTTCTCGTTCAAACTGAGTTCATTGATGAACTCGCCATTCATCTCGTTAAAGATCGTTCGAATTCGGTCCATCAAGTGCTTGCCGCGATCTGACTGAACGATCTTAAGCGCCTCGGGAAAACGATTTTCAAGTCCAAGTTTAGTTGTTTCGTCGAGAATAGAGATTCTCTCGGTGACGATGGGTTCGGCTCGGGCGAAGTGCTCGAGCGAGACCGGCTCATTCACTAAGAGCAGTTTCAATTCTGCGATTATTTCAGGCAGACGATTCTTCGCTTCATAATAAGGCTCTAGGTATTCGACTTTTCCGGTTAACAAAAAGCCGCGTTGACCCGTTTCCGCGTCTTTCAGCGCCGAAAGTAGGCCGGTCTTCACGAGCAAACTTTGCCGCCGGCCGGCACGAACCTCGAGTGCTTCGGCCGATTCGTAAATTTGCGCATAACTCAAAGCACTGACGAGGCAAAGAGTAAGAAGCGCCAATCCGAAACCGATATTGATCTTTGAGCGAGTCGACATCTTAGGAGGTTAAGCGAATGCCAAAGCCCTAGAAAGCGATTACGCGCCAATCGGACAAAGACGCGACTCTTTGGGACGCCGTGCCATGGCGTCCGATCCCTACGATATCACTCCTCAATTCTTAAGATTGTGCATATCATTAAATGGATGGCTGGACTGACTCCGACCCAGAAGACGGCGCTGAAGAATCGCACGGATCGCATGACTGCGAATCGTGAATCTCTCGCGCGTCCACAGGTTGTTGGATCTCCCGGTTCTGAGAACGGCGCTCGACCTGTTGAAGTA
>JAYSST010000426.1:0-1390 GCA_043720435.1 Bdellovibrionales bacterium | reverse complement strand
TCTACTTGCTGGATTTCATTCATCGGTATCCAATGCACGACCTGCTGAACCGGCAATACTAGATCCGGTCAAAGACGCTGCATTCATTAAGAATTGCGGAATCGCGACAAATGATTGGTCCGAGCCGATCATCAATATATTAATCGTCGGTCAAGACGGACAAACGACGTATCGCAAGGACTCGACGTACACCCGTCCGAACGGCGAGAAGGTCGCCGATCTTTCATCGCACGCCGACGGCAACATGCTGTTGTCCTTCAATAAGAGAACCGGAACTGTCTCGATGCTCTCACTTTACCGCGGATACATCGTGCAAGATCAAGATTGGTCCGGAATTCCAGACACGCCCGCGCCCGTTCCAGCAGGTCACTATTCGAGCCGATACCTCGCCAATTATTACCTCTACGCAGGACGCGCTCGCTATGTTGCTTACGTTCGCGGAGCGCTCGAGACTTTTGTGAAATCGCGTCGTCTCGAAAAAACTTATTTTTCAGGAAACGGAATTAAGATTCACGGAATCGTTGAAACTGGTTTTGACGGTTTCAAAAGTGCGATGAACCAGTTCATCGATTACTTCGGCTCTTCGGCCAAGATTGCATGGGCAATGAAAGGTCACACCAGTCAGCTCATGCAAATGTTCGCAAATCGCGCGAACATCATGGCAGAACTGCGTTCGCAGCCCGCGTTTCAAGCGATGACAGCGAAGCGAAAAGCGGAACTTGCCTCGGATCCCGCGCGCGCGATCCTGGGAACCTTGCGTGAACGTGTAAATTACGAAGCAGGTGGTTACCAGCGCTCGTTCAACCACGCGAAATTTATTTCTTACGTTCTTGGACTTGTCGGTTACACGATGGCTGAAGGCGAATTCATCGACTTTCTGAAAGAACCGGCGCTCGAAAAAGCGTTTGGCACCTTCAGTCGTTCATTTGATTTGTCGACCTTCGACAAGAATCTGCGGTTGGCAGATCGCAATCTCCATATGATCGCTCGCGCGGGTTTCAGCGGCGGCGAATCGCAGATGTATCTGGTGCAAATTGGCACAACGATTCTCAGCTATTCGATCTATCAAGACGGACAATTCGCGGTGATCGATGGAACCGGATTCATCGCGAAAATTAATCCAAAAATTCAGATCATCCCAAAACCAAACGACTGCCCGGCCTGCAAGCCGCGATGATTAGCAGTCGCCAGAAACGTCTGCTCAAACGCTGCTAATTGCTTGAGCAGCATCTGACTCTCGGTGCTCTTGGGCCGATTCGCTGCACAAACTCTTTGACTCGGTTCTCCAAGGTCCCCTAAATGGTCAGTTCGTTCTTTTACTTGTTCGGGCTGGTTTAGCTCAATTGGTAGAGCAGCTGATTTGTAATCAGCAGGTTGTAGGTTCGAGTCC
>JAYSST010000425.1:0-8769 GCA_043720435.1 Bdellovibrionales bacterium | reverse complement strand
AATTTTTGTTTCAACGCCTGCGCGAAATCGGTCTGATGAAATAACTCTATTCGAATTTGATCGGGTTGTTAAATTTTACTACAGTACTTTGCTTCTGGTTTTTGCGCCGTAGCGGCGTCGGCTTTCGTTCGTTCCTTCAGCTGCGCTTCAGTCAAGATTTCACCATTTGCCATACGCGCTACTTCAAGATTCGCCGTTTTGATTTGTTCGGCCGTGCAATCGCCTATAGCGAGCGGAAATTTAATCCTGCCAAAATCAATCAGATCATAACCAGATCGCGTCGACGCCATATTATACGAACCGATCCAGTCTTTTCCTTTCTTCTCTAAAAGGACGTCAAAGCTATGTCGATACTCTTCCTTCAAGTCGAGTGTCGAGGTCAGTCGATATTGTGAATCGAACTTGAGCTTGATCGAAAGTTTTGTCGCGAGATCTGCTCGCAGCGAGATCACCGGACCACCCCAACTTAATGCGCTTTTCTTCTGAACGTAGGTGTCGAATTTCGCACCAAGCGTCGCTTTGGGTACAACACACATGGGCACAGCCTGACTCGCTGCGGTCGCCGCCTCAGTCGTTAATTTATAAAGGAAAATTGGAGGGAGAGAATCGTTCCAATCTTTCGAAATCCGTTTAGCATTGTCTTCGTTTTCTTGAGTATTGACGCTCATGCAGTCGGTGAAGTTCAGTTTTTTCGCTGCAGTACATTCAGTGGTCGCGAACTCTTTGGTAACCGGATCTGGAACGCAGGTCAGGTTCGTAAATACGAAGTGCGGTGAAAACCGTGACGGTACACCAACTGCAAACTTTTGAAATGCTTCTTTCAGTTTCGCTCCGTCGAGCAATTTCGATTGGAGTATTCCTACAACTTCTTGTTGCAAGTTCAAAACCGGAGATCCCGAGTTGCCACCGATCGCTTCGCAGTCCACTGCCACCGCGGTGTGCGACCATGGACTCACGCTGTTCAAGTTCAAAAGCGAATTCAATGCTGCCGTACATTGCACCGAAGCAAGTGTTCCACCGTGCGCGGTTGAATAACTGGATCGTTCAATCGGACTGACCTTTGATACCAAAAGTGATTGTCGATCTTGAATTCCGTTTCGCGCGACCTTGAACGGCTGACGGCCGGTTGGTGCGACTTCGAAATAGGCGTAATCGAACTCGAGCCCTCTGACAGCGCTAAAATCAATCAAGCGCTTGCAGTCGAACACAGTTTCAGCAGCACCAGACGGCATAAGCCGAATCATGATGTTTCCACTGCACGCTTTAATCCCTTGTTTCACCAATTCAGGAACGCAGTGACTATTCGTTGCGACGATATTGTCGGCGACAAGAAAGCCGGTGCATTGACTAATGGTCGGTCGAAAGTAATCCGTACCCATATCAGAATAAATGAGGCCAACGTTTTTCGGACAATCGACAGGCGAGTTGCAGGTGAACGACGCCTTTTTCATTTCCACTTTCAGCGTGCTGTCATATTCTGGCGTATAATAAGGGGTCGGTTGATAAGTTTCAGCGGGCGAATCCATCGAGCAGCCGCTGAGAATAGTTGTAAGACACGAAACAATAACTGTAACCGAGCGGCCGTAAATTGTCGTTCTCACGCATGTCACCTATCGATAAAGAGCATTTCGCTGATTTAATTGGATCTCAGCGGAATGCTCGCAATATCGGGACCGCGGTTTACAGGTAATCGACCATCGCTGCGGCACACGTCATCGGAACTGTTCCAAGCTCTTTCGCTTGATCATCGATCACCGTGATTTTTCCGTCGAACAAAACTTCGTATGCTTTTTTCCAGAGCGCGCGAGGCTTCAATGTCGTCGAACCAAACGGTTCAGCCATAAGTTCAAACATCTCGAGAGTCACATCGTTCTTACGCGTGATTCCGCCGGCATCTTTTCTGAAAGTGAAACCATCTTTCACAACCGGCTTCTTCGTTGGATCCGCATTGTAGACTACTAAGGTGCCGAGCGTTTCGCCGAAACCGCGAATCGTCATAATCTGTTCGTCGAGCGACGTGCAAACTTCGGCTGACGCAGAACTAGTAGCGACTGTCATCGGAGCCGCTGCGTGAGCCGCTGACGACATGAAAAGTACGTAAACAAGTGCAGATACCGAACCGAATAAGAATGAACCTTGTGTCATGACCCCTCCTGACATGGAATTCCCCTCAAAGTTTCTGCCATTGTCCGGGTCCAAATACCAAGCCCGAGCGCGAGCCGTGCCGCGCCGCTCTTGATCCAAGGTCAGCCAAATGCGCTTTAAGCGCTCGCAAAGGTGGTCCAGCTTACCGGAGGCGCGTTAATGAATCCTGCAGCCGGCTGAGCCGTGCCTTATGCTCTTCGAGCAAAGTACGATCAGCGGCCACCAAGTCTTCGGGTGCGTTCTTCATGAACGCTTCGTTCGAAAGTTTTCCGGTAAGGACGCCGATGTCCTTTTGAATTTTTTCGATCGTCTTCTCGATACGCTTCACTTCTTCACCGAGATCAACGACCCCTTCGAGCGGAATGATCACGTCGACAGCGGCACCTTGGAAGCGAACGGGAGTCACCGCACACTTAGCTAGGTTTCCGGCCTCGCCAATATCACAGCGATCGACTCGTGCAATTCGGCAGATCGCTGACTTGTTGGCCCCGAGAATCTTTTGAACGCGGTCGTCGGCAGGAGCCAAACGAATGTTAAGTAAAATTCCCGGCTTGATTTGATTCTCGCCCCGAATGTTTCGAATTGCAGTAATCACTTCTTTAACGACACCCATTTCGAATGCCGCTGCCGCAGTTCCGATAGAGAGCCACTCTTTGTCGTTCTTCACCGTTGGATAAACGTCGATGATGCAGGCATTCGACTTAATCGGGAGCTTCGAATAAATTTCTTCTGTGATAAACGGCGTGAATGGATGCAACAGTCGCATGATGCGATTTAGCGTTTGTGCGAGTACCAGTTGCGTCGCTTTTCGTTCTCCCGGCGTCGACTTCGCAGCTTCGCCTGTCCGTGCATCTGTATAAATCACCGGCTTTACAAACTCGAGATACCAATCGCAGAACTCGTTCCACACGAAGTGATAAAGAGTGTTCGCGGCATCACTAAAGCGATGTTGCGCCATGTGCTCGTCCACGAGCTTCATTGCGTTTTGAGTTTCCCAGACGATCCACTTATCCGCGACCGAGAGTTCCGATTTAGGCGGAACGGCTTTTGTACCCTCGCGAGGGACCTCAAAATCTTCGAGTGCAGCCAGCGCAAAGCGCGTTGCATTCCAAATTTTGTTCATGAAGTTGCGATAACCCTCGAGTCGAGTCTCGCTAAATTTGAGATCGCGGCCCGACGCAATTTGGGCCAGGATTGTGAATCGAAGTGCATCGGCACCGTATTTCTCGATGAGCTCAACCGGATCGAGAGCATTGCCCGTCGACTTCGACATTTTTCTGCCCGAAGCATCGCGAATCAGCCCGTGTAAATAGACTTTTCGAAACGGCACATCTTTTTTGAATTCCATTCCCATGATGATCATGCGAGCGACCCAAAAGAAGATGATGTCATGACCGGTGACGAGAACATCCGTCGGATAAAAAGTCTTTTGCAATTCTGTTGGCTGTCCGTTTTCACCAGGCCAACCCATCGTGCTGAATGGCCACAGCGCCGACGAAAACCACGTGTCGAGAACGTCTTCGTCTTGTTTGATGTTCTTGGAGAGGCAAGTCGTGCACTCGGTGGGATCAATCTCTGCGACGGTGGTGTGACCAGCCTCGCAAGTCCAAACCGGAATGCGATGCCCCCACCAAATCTGGCGCGAGATGCACCAATCTTCGATGATCGACATCCAATGCAGATAAGTTTTAGTCCATGATTCTGGTTCGAACTGGATCGAGCCATTTTCAACAACATGTCGGGCCGCTGTCGCCATCTGTGACATTCGAACGAACCACTGATCGCTCAACATCGGTTCGACAACCGCACCCGAGCGTTCGCAGTAACCAATAGAATGTTGATGCGGTTCTTCTTTAACAAGAAACTCGCCCTCCTTGAGAGCGACCAATACTTGCTTGCGCGCCTCTTGAACTTTGAGGCCCTTGAACTTGCCGCCGTTTTCGTTCAGCGTGCCGTTTTTGTTCAAGATGTTGATCATCTGGAGCTTGTGACGAACACCAACCTGATAATCGTTGAAATCATGCGCCGGAGTAATTTTAACGGCGCCCGTACCGAAGTCTTTGTCGACGTAAGTGTCAGCGATAATCGGAATCGTCCGATCCGTCAGCGGCAGCTTTGCGCGTTTGCCTATCAACTTTTTGTAGCGTTCATCTTCGGGATGTACGGCAACAGCGGTATCGCCAAGCAAAGTCTCGGGACGTGTTGTTGCTAGGACGAGTTTCAGCGGGGTGCCGTCGGCGTTTTTTACGCCTTCAACTTCGTAAGCGAGATGGAAGAGCGTGCCCTTCGTATCGCGATGTTCAACTTCGAGATCCGAAATGGCGGTCTCGAGCGGTCCCGACCAATTGACGAGTCTTTTTCCGCGATAAATTAATCCGCGCTTGTGAAGATCAACGAAAACTTTGCGTACAGATTTCGAAACACCATCATCCAACGTAAACGTCGCACGTTCCCAATCGCACGAATCGCCGAGACGGCGCATCTGTTCGTAGATGCGATCTCCGTACTGATGTTTCCACTCCCAAATTTTTTCAACGAATTTTTCGCGACCGATTTCGTGGCGAGTCTGCCCCTTTTTGCCATCGACATCTTTCTTCAACTCGCGCTCGACAACCATTTGAGTCGCGATGCCCGCGTGATCGGTGCCGGGTAACCACAAAGCGTTGAATCCGCTCATGCGTTTCCACCGAATCAAAAGATCTTGAATCGTATGGTCAAGCGCGTGGCCCATGTGCAGTTGGCCTGTCACGTTTGGTGGCGGAAGAATAATTGAGAACGGAGGTTTTTTACTTTTCTCGGCGGCCTTGAAGTAGCCCGCTTTTTCCCACATCGCATAAATGCGAGTTTCGACATCTGCCGGATTGTAGCGTGTCGATTTATCGGAACCCGATGGGTCTTCGGCTTGATCTTTTAACGGTGATTTGTCTGCGGGCGTCTGGCTCATCCTTCGAGTCTACACCCATCGCGCAGTCGGCTCAATTACCTGGCTTCGAAATCGCCGAGCATTTTGCTGCGCGCAGTCTTAACGGTCGCTTCGGGAGTTTCCAGCGCACTTGTCACGAGATTTACGTCTTCCCAGTCGACGTGCGTGCTTTCAAAAGAAGTGGATTGCGCAGAACGTGTAGCTTGCGCGGCCAAAGCTCTTGGCGATGGACCTTCCATAAAAAACGTCGTTGCCGAGAGTGCGACCGTCGCGAATCCGACAACAATCAGAAGCTGCATTCGTACTTCGCGGGCAGAAGGTAATGACATCGTGTCTCTCCAAGTGTGTCGCCTCGGGGGCAGTTTAATCGACTCACGCCGAGGGGCGCGCCTAACCTCGTGGTTGCAAAGTCGGGACGTAACAAAACAGGGATCGGTATCGCCGTCCCTGTTTTGTTTCGATGTCATATCGAATTTGAGTTTCCGCATGTAATTGCGAAAGCCACCTATGTAAGACGGTGATTATGGAGGGCTTGAACTTCGTCCCCAACCGATTTGTGGGAAGACATAGGCGCCGAGGCCTGCCGCGTTTTCATTTAGCATATCTTCAAAGCCCCAGACTGTATTGCACGTCGGTCCAGTATTGACCCCTGACAGGCAATTGACTCCCGTAACTCCGCGCACGGTAGGTGCCGCGCCCGATGCGGTTCCGCCGGCCTTATAAGCTGTGTAGTCTTCGACTGTGTTCCACTCGTTTGTGTACATGCGAATGCGTAGTTTCACTTCACCCGCTCCATTCAGACAGCGGAAGTCTTCCGACCCATCTCCCGCACTGAGTGTTGCGGTGGCGCCGCTACCGGCAAGATGGTCATCCGCCGGACCTCGATCAAATAGCGGCTGAAAAGCTCTCGGAACAGTACGGGCCGTGTCCCAGGTTGTAGCGCTCGCAACGTACGCTGCCCAGTCGTGAAAACCGGCGTTCAAGAAATTACTATACTGATACGAAAGTTTCGTCTGAAGGATAACCGCGTAAGTCGAAGGGATCTTTGTCGTGCGGACGAGAGCCCCTTTGCCGAGTTCGGTTATGAAAGTTCTCGCTCGAACCGCGCCCGTTGCATGAATCAATTTTGGCCAAGAGTCGATATAGTCATGCGGAGACCTCATACAGTTCACCGCGCCGCCACCGTAATTGTTATCGACGGTAGATGTCGTGACAGTAACCACGCCGGTCGCAGCATCAGTCACAGATTTCGTCAAGACCACCCGCCCGATTCCCGAACAACAGTTTGCAGCGGTACTACCCGCATTAAATGTAGCGTAGTTGTACGTGCAGCTGATGGTGCCGGCTGGATTGATAAATCCCTCGACTCCGCTGCAAACGCCGCCGCCGACGGTACCTGCGACTCCGTCGAAATTACACGCAGTGATGTTGCCGTCAAGTGTTGCAAGCGTGATCGCCGCTGGACCGCGACCGGGCTGTGCATCGTAATGGAAGTTTGGATCAACCGTGACGAAATCACACGTGTCCTTCGGAACGTTGAATTCATATTCGAGTCCGTAGAACCAAAGATCATATTCCATCAGGTTGGCCATACATTGAATAGACGTGGGTGTTCCCGTTCCCGGCGTTCCCGGTGCCGAAAGCGGAATTTCACACGCTTCTGTAACGCTACCAAATTTATGCATGAAAGCGTCGACACCAGTTTTTGCTTTGAGGCGAACGCGAAATCCGGCGGTTCCGTCAGACGTTGTGCCGTCCCCACTTCCGATGGATGCGTTAGTAGTCGCAAAATAATTGCTGTCGGCTTTACACGCCGTGAGGCTTGACGCCATCATCAGCGAAAGCGCGATGATCGCAAAGCGATATGGAACGGTCACCCGTAGTTTAAACATGCCTGCCCTCCGATACTCTTCTTATCTTATCGGCGGGTGTGAGGAACTCCTACGGGGTCCTGCTGAAAGGCTGGTCTATTGTCTCATCCTGAAGCTGTAAAATTCGATCTCAGAATAAGTGTCGAGAAGGTCGACAGATCATAGAGATATAACGAAAGTCTTGGTCATGGCGCCTCGCGAATTAATGAATCCCATCCATGCAGGTATGAAAATACATTAACGAAGCCAAGCTTCTCCAGTGCAGCTGCAACCTGGTAATCGCCTGAGCCATCCTTCGAGATAAGCACAACCGGCCACCATAGCGGATACTGTTCAGCATTCATTTTCTGCTGGATCTTAGACGAGGCCGAGGTGACGTCGCTCACGATCGCTACATTCATCAGCCGATGTGCCGGCACGTCCGTTTGCGACGCGCTTAATGCAACCATCATAAACTTGGCCTGTTGGCGATGTAAGTTCTCGAGCTGATAAAGTCCGAACGATGGAGCTGTCATAAAATCGCCGCTTCCTTGGGTGCTTGGTCTATTCGTGACTTGGTCACCATCGTCAATGGTGCTAACGTTTTCAAGTCATGAAGCATCGTCAGATCTCGATTTTACATTTTGTCGCACGCTCTTGTTTTTCGTTTTCGCTATTGGCGGCCATGCTTTTTTCAATCAAGGCTGGGGCGAGTCCAATCGAGACGCCGCCTTGGTCGTGGCGCAACGGCTCGTTCGGCATTTCAAGCACAACTGAATATTTTTCGAGTAAAGCAAATTACGACACCGTTCGAGGACAGTTCGCAAACCTCACTGGCGATAACAATCTGACCGATTTCAATACATGGCTTCGCGGCCGATACGCTTTTTGGCCACGCTTCTCGATGTACGCCGGCGCGGGCCTCGCCCAAGTGCGAGCGGTCGATACAGCGAGTGAAAAAACCAACGGTGGTTTAACCGAAGCGTATTTCGGCGGTCACTTTACGGTTTGGCGACAGTGGCTTTTGATGGTTGCCGAAGTAGAAGCGGGTATGCCGCTCGATGCGGGCGGTCCCCTGAAATCATATTCTCGTTTGCAAACGTCGCCGTTGATCGATGACGGCGCCTATTACGGACGCGCGATTTTACACATGCGGCGAGATATTGGTTTCTTTCGATTGTTTGGCCACGTCGGTGTACGCATTCCTACCGATGGCCTCGCCAAAACTCTTCTTTACGGGGTCTTCGGTGAAGTGCCTATCGGGAATTTTTTGATGGTCGGCGGCGGTGTTGACGGCGTTGAAACGATGTTGAACGACGAACTGACCCTTGCCGAACGTGGCTTCACGCAAGTGTCGGCGAATGCTGGAAGCGCACGCTACCGCGCGTTCGATCCCGCGCTATTAGCCGCACGTGCCTGGGTCGGCTTCAAGCCCGGTCAAACCGTCGAAATACGTGCGGGCTACATGCAAACCATCACCGGACAACGAACGGCCGCGGGACAAGCGTTTACACTGAATGTCGTTTTCAGTTCGATGCCAGGCCGACGGACGGGTCCGAAGTTTGATGCTGGTACCATCTCGGCTCCTGGCAACACGGGTCCGTTCAAATTGGATTCTGAGAAATCGGATCCCGACGTGATCGCTCCGAAAAATGATTTTGAACCTCAGCGCGGTGACGATCTCAACGAAACCGAGCGGCTTTTTGATTAACTGCTTAACGACTTTGGAACTAACTACGGAGGTCCACATGTTCACACTCACAGCCAACGGCGCGCGTGCATTGGCCACAACGGCACTAATTTCGACAGCATTACTCGTGTCGCCCTCGACCGAGGCCGCCATAGTTAAAA
>JAYSST010000424.1:0-1396 GCA_043720435.1 Bdellovibrionales bacterium | reverse complement strand
TGAAAAAATTTGAGACATAACCGGCAGCGGTAGGATCGCTTTGGCGGACCTTTTCTTGTCCCAATCGTGCCATTGCAGATATCGGTCGGTTTGCGAGATGCGTCGACTCTTTTGTTTTTTTCTAGGCAGAGGTTGAGGTTTGGGGATCACGATCTGGGCGTTGCCGTTCAGGTCGTGAGTGTAGAGCGCCCGGTTTCCGGGGTATCGGTCACCGAGTAGCGAAACGTATGCGACGGCGCGAACGCAAGCCGCCTCAAGGCTTTCGTTAGGCGTCTGCCAGCCGAGGGCCTTCGTCGCTCGAAGCATGTTCCAGCGCTCGTTCCAGCTCTTCATTTGCCGTTCGAGAGATTCGAAAGTTTTCGCTTCCCCACGGGCATAAAATTCGCGGTCGTCTTGCTTGTGCGTGTTCTCGACCTTGCCGTTAAGTTCTTTCTGCCCGATCGGAATTAATCGATGAAGAATCTCTTTCGACTTGCACCAGAGGTCGAGGGGGTGAAGCCCTGATGGCTTCACCCGTCCATTTCGGTACTTGTCCGTAAACTCAACTCCGTTGTCGGTTTGAATCTCAAAAATCGGGAACGGACATTCATTTTCAAGTTCTTTCAAAAACAGAACGAGATTCTCGTGGGTGATGTTGCGATAAAGCCTGATCAGTCGCCACGTCGTACAGTGGTCGACGATGTTAAACTCATAAAACTGCTTGCCGTTAATTCGGTACGGCACGTACTTCACGTCCATCTGCATATAGCCAGGGAGTGGCCTTCTGTAGCGCTTGTGATGGCGTTTGGTGAGTCGCTTTGCGTGGTCACCGCTGATTAGCTTTAGCCGCGTCAGCACGTTGTAAACGGTCGACGGTGCGCATACGATTTTGAAGAGCCGAAGTAAATCAAAACTGATTCGCTCGGAACCGTGCGAAGGCTCGGCTTTCCGAAGCATCAAAATCTTTCGTTCAACTCGCTTCGAAGTTTGATTTGGCGCATATTTTGGTTTTCTCGACTTCGGGATCAAACACGCGAGGTTTTTGAATTTATTTAGAAGCCCGCCCCAATGGTAAAACTGGTCGGTCGACACCCCTCGCTTGTCGCAAACCTGCTTCACGGTTTTTGTCGACTCGCAGACCGCCCGAATCAAATAAAGGTGACGCTTCACTTCCTTATTTTGATTCGCATTTGCTTCTTTCGAAAGACTTGGCAGTATCAATCGCAGCTGTTTTTTCAGCGCAGACATCCCGAACTCCGATCCTTAGAGTTTATCGCAATAGAATCAAAGCATTGGCTCAGTCGGGATGCCTGGCTTTTTCTCCGAAACCAGACCAACAAAGCTAATGCCAGCACGATTAATCCAACAATCGCCGCCGCTTGAAGCAAATCTGCCGCTGATGTCCCAAAGTTCTCAA
>JAYSST010000423.1:0-3373 GCA_043720435.1 Bdellovibrionales bacterium | reverse complement strand
TCCATCAAAAAATAAAAACTCTGCGCCGAAACCTTTCGCGATTGGAATCACGGCAGGGTTAATCCGAATTTTTCCGCCACGACTGGTAGAACTTGTGGAGGAAGAAGAGTTGCCGCCCCAGTCGCCGCAATACTCTGTCGAGGCATCGCATATGCGAGCGTTCGCAAGACGCGGTAGACCAGTTATTCCTAGAAACAACAACGCAAGTAATGCTGCATTTCGCCGAGCCGAAAGAATCGATCGTCCCATAAAGGCAAACGCCGAAATAAGTGCCAGTAGTCCGGTCCAAAAGCCGAACATCTTCATCTTCGCAAATAATCCGTTGTGTGAATGGAGAACTTCGATGGATTCGACGAACATGACTTCGCAGGCGCCGTTACCGGTGTCGGTACGTATGAGGCTCGAATTTCTACGTCCACCAAAAGCTTGCTCATAGTCGACGAGTCGGCCAGTCATTTTATATTCGTCACCGATTTCGAGTGCATCAATCTTGGCACGAATCACAGGATCTTTCGCGAGCACATGGGTGTTCGAGATCTCATCGAACTTGAAAGACGCACCGACTTCTTGCGATTCGAACTGGAAGTAGCACGTCCAGTCGCCGCTCCAAAAGTCGACATCGCGATAGACCCCGGCAGTGAGATTGCGCCCCCACACTGTGCAGATGTCGCGAGAGTTCAAGGTGTCACCGCTGCGAGCATGTGCGAGGTCGAATAGTGAATCGGAACGATGCTGAAATACGTGTAGAGTTGTTTTTCAAACTTCAAATAAATGGGTGCAGCGAGAGGATCACTCTCTTCCAGCAGTTTTTGTTTTGGTTCTTTAGCTAGACGGTTTCTTAGTGACGTATCTGCGGGCTTCCGCGAAAGCCCCGTTTTTCCGACAACAAATAAAACGACGCCGATCAAAAAAATGATCAGCGCTATTTTCATTAGCGTGCTGGACGCCGAGTCGATGTATTCGGTCGTTTCGGTTTTGTTCCAAGACCGCGACGGGAAGATTCGTCGCGCGCCAATGCTTTCGCGGATTTTGGTCGAAGTGTCTCTTTGAAAGATTTTTTTCTCGGCGGTAGAGTTCCATCTGCACGAGGTTGCGGACGGTTGCGACCCTCGAAACTTTCGGCGTCTGCTGCGAAGATTTTTTCCACTTCTTCTTCTGTGAGCATCGACCACTCGCCACGAGCAAGTCCGCCCATTTTCAGTTTACCGATGGCGATCCGCTGAAGTTTCATCACATCGAAACCGATTTTCTCGAACATGCGACGGATCTGACGGTTTTTTCCTTCGCCGATCACCATCTTGAACCAATCGTACTTTTCAGAGGCGGTTCCGCGCATTCGTTCAATTTCACGCGCGGCCACGCGGCCGCCAATGATGGTGACGCCCGTGCGTAGTTTGCGCAGGTGTTCGTCGGTCGGTTGTCCATCGACTTTGACGAGGTAGGTTTTGAAAACTTCGTGTTTTGGATGAGTCACGCGCTGAGCGAACTCACCGTCATTCGTCATTAGCAGTAAACCTTCGCTATCGTAATCAAGTCGACCGACTGGGTACACACGCTGCTCGAGGTTTGTGAAGTATTCGGCGATACACGGACGACCCTCGGGATCTTCCATTGTCGTCATCACGCCTTTTGGTTTGTTAAAGAGGATATAGACCTTACGGCTATCCGGACGAACCGGCTTACCGTTAACCAAAACTTTATCTTCTTTGAGATTCACTTTGATACCAAGTTCGTAAACGCGTTTTCCGTTTACTGTAACCGCACCTTCAGTGATCAAGTCATCCGCACCACGCCGACTGGCGACGCCGCATTCAGCAAGAAACTTGTTGAGCCGCATTTCGTTCGGATTGAGTTCAGCCGCCGTTTTTGCTGGCGTCGGTTTAATTCCTTCGCCGCGTTCGAGTGGCCTTAGTTCACCGATGACGGCGCGGGCTGCTTGTCGTGGACGCTGGACACGTTCTGTTTTGGCGTGTGATTTGCCGCCACTGATGCGCGCGGATTTGTCGCGCCCTTCGGTGCGTTGTTTGTCGTCGCCTGCGGCGCGCGGTTTGTCGCGCCCTTCGGCGCGCTTAAATTTACCGGAGCGATTGTTTCGCATGACTCTGCCTCTTGAAGTTCGACGAGATCCGGACCGAAGGGTTCAATGAACTCCTCACCCGGATTCAGCTTTATGCCCAAATTCCCGCCAATTTGATTGCCCACTTTATCGCCTAGTTGAGCATTCATATCAACTGCCAGATCAACATTCAGTCTTGAAAGTGCAGGCCCGAGTGGCCCAAGGGCTTCTGACTTGGCTCCGGCATTCAATTCAGCACCTGACAACGAGCGACGTTCGAGCTGAAGAGCTCGCTCTAAATTCTCGAGTAGTAATCGCAACAATCGGTCGTCGACGAAGACTTGATCAAACGCGAGTCGCCCCCGCTCCATTGCCGCTTCAGCGAAGCGGACGCTTTCTGGATGTTTTTGGGAAAGCAGATCAGAAGCTTTCTCGAGCAGTCCCGTGAGTTCGATGTACATGGGGTCTGTCGCGCGATTGACGAAGAACTGTTCGATCCGTTTGAGCGGATAAAAAAGCAGGGGATGGCGATGAAGTTCTCCGCCTTCGAATGCTGCAGATTTTTGAAATGTAAAACCGCGTACAGCGACGCCGCGGATACCTGCCTGATTGCCGGGCGAAAGACCGCTCGACTCGTTCCTAAACCGCGCAACAGTGTAAGGAGCCGTTTCGACTTGGCTTGTGCGTAAGGCATCAAGAGCAAGTTCAGGAGTGTAGTGAATGACCATGTCGTCGGTTAGCGGTTCAAGACGACCGTCGCGCAAGCAAAGCATGCGATCGAAAGTTTGCACAGAAAGTGCACGATCCATCGTGAGTTTACAAACAACGATTTTTTCTTCGTGATCGCGAATGATCTTAACCTGATCGGTAGGACCCTGATGCCCTTGAACCCAATCTTCGACGATTCGCTCTAACGTTCGAAAACTTTCAGCGCGAACGACTTGCAGCTCGCACGGGTTCGTAAAAGGTGGCAGCGGCACGGCTTCTGCAAAATGATTCGAGAAATGTTGCAAGCTATTGTTTACTTCATCAAACAGCATCGCTTTGTTGTCAGCCCAGTGTGCGTGGGTCATCGCGCGACGGAAAAAGCGGTCAAGCGTTGTTGTCGAGAGCGGTTCACCCGGCTCACACAGATTCTTTAGGAAATGATAAAACGCGAGTCTCGCCGCATCTACTTTAGGCACCGAAGGCGCTGTGCCTTCAGTATCGAAAGGTGCCCCGATGGGCGGCTGCAGCAAAGTTAAAAGATGACTTGCGAGAGCGGTCACAGTTGCCATGCTATGACCTTAGGAAGATTTGATTTTTCAGTCCAGCGAA
>JAYSST010000422.1:0-3374 GCA_043720435.1 Bdellovibrionales bacterium | reverse complement strand
TCGTATTCTTTTAGATGGGTCTCGAGACTAAATTTGGATTCGAGACTGTTTGTCTGCTTCTGCAATCCCGAGCGAAACAGCTGATCTTTAAAGAATCGTTGAACTTCGTTCGCCCAAAGTTCGGAATCGAGCGACAAAAGTGCATAACCTTCGGGAATGAGCTCGCGAAAGGTTGGAATGTCGCTGGCCAGAAAAGCAGTGCGGCAGGCGCTGGCTTCGATCAGCGGATAACCAAAACCTTCATATTTACTCGGGATCAGAACGAGATCGGCCGCGTGATAGAGTTGTGCGACCTCGGCGTCGCCGAGGTCCGAAAAAGTTTTCCAATTCTGACTGAGACCGCGGCGACAGAGTTCAGAAATTTGATTGCGCATTAAGCTCGGGCCAAGGTGAACCAGATTAAAATCAAAACTTTTCATCTTCAAATGACCGAGTACGGCCAGCAAAAAAGAAAAATTCTTTCGCGGCCATGATGTGTTGGCAATATACAAAATCGTAGGCTTACAGGAAATTTCCAGACAATCGCGCAAAACAACTCGCTCCGAATCCGATTTGAAAACTGGGTCAACTGCATTCGCAATCACTTTAATCGGCGGCGAAGCTAGATTACGAGATATGAAAAGCGCTTTCAATTGGGCCGCGACGACGTTTGATGGCGTCACGACGGTCGCGCAGCGAGAGAGATGCCGAAGAAGTCGGTACCGGACGAAACGATTGAAAAAATTAACTGTCCGCCAAATTTCGGTATCATGACAAGTCACGACGGTTCGTTCCCTTGGCAAAAAAATGAGCAGATTGGAGTAGGCAGCATCAAGAATGTGTACGATTTTCGCGCGGCGAAACTTTAAAATCGCGATAGGATAGAACATTCGTCGCGCGACAATTTCTCCGAAACTTTTAAACACTTCCCGTGGGGTTGACCGATTTCGTCGATCGGAGCCACCTAATTTCATCTAACGGATCCACTTGTGGTGGATCTGGCGGATTTGATTCAGAGCATCAGCGACAACCAAAAACGTGAATGCTGGCATTTCCACCAAGAGGTGTTGATGGCAGCAGTGAAGGTGTCGATTCCGATGCAAAAACAGATTCTGGAACTTCATTCCCAAGGCATGAAGGCGCGAAAGATTGCGAGAGTTTTGAAAGTTGGTCGCAACACGATTCGTCGGGTTATCGAGCGTGGCGGTTTGATTGCGGCGGGCGCGATTGAACCTTCGTGGTCAAAGACGATCGACTGGGAAAAGGTTCGGCTCGAAGTTTCGCGCGGCGTTCAGCTAAATATTTTGGCGCGCGAGCACGCGGGCCAAGCCATCAGCTACGTTCAGTTCTGGCGACAGTTTCGAAAGACCTATCCAAAACTTCCGACAGTCACGATGCGGCTCACGCACGTGCCGGGGGAAAAATGTTTTTTCGACTACGGCGACGGTCTCGA
Source organism: Bdellovibrionales bacterium (assembly GCA_043720435.1). Taxonomy (GTDB): domain Bacteria; phylum Bdellovibrionota; class Bdellovibrionia; order Bdellovibrionales; family JAMPXM01. The sequence continues at coordinate 1,942 of JAYSST010000422.1, read as the reverse complement.
CATCGTCTGCAAGAGCACTGGTGAAGTAAAGTCCACGTCACTCATGTGCGGCGTGATGGCAATGAGTTCATACACATTCGGTGAATTTACGTTCACGCAAAAGCGCGAAGATCTAACAAGATCGATGGAAAATTCATTTCGATATTTCGGTGGTGTCACGCCGTACGTGACGGTCGACAATCAGAAGGCCGCAGTCGATCGTGCGCATTGGTACGATCCCGATGTGAATCCGACGTTCGTGGATTTTGCGAATCACTGGGGTTTTGCCGTGATCCCAGCGCGGCCGGAAAGGCCGCGCGACAAGGGCGCAAACGAGTCCGGAATCGGCGTCGTACAGCGACAGTTTTTTCAAGAGGTGCGTGACCGCACGTTTTATTCTTTAAGCGAGCTCAATATTGCATTCCGCGAATATCTTGAGCGGCTGAATAATGCAGTGATGAAAGATTGGGGCGTCAGTCGTCTTGAAAGATTTGAAGGCGAGCGTACACTTTTAAAACCGTGCCCGATTCAAAACTGGGAGCAGAGCGAATGGCGAAAAGCAAAGGTCCACGCGGATTGCCACGTGCAAGTTGCAAAGAAGTTCTACTCGGTCCCGTTCAAATATGTCGGGCGCGACGTTCGCGTGCGAATGACGACAAAACTGATCGAAGTTTTTGACGAAGATCTAAAACCTCTAGCCGCGCACCTGCGTTTGCTAGGTAAAGAGACTCATTCGACGGACCCAAATCATTACCCGGCTGAGAAACTGGCGCTGACTCTGTTCTCGGTTCAAGTGGCACTTCGCGAGGCCGAAAAAGTCGGCGAAGAAACGTTGAAACTCGTAACGGAACTTTTGAGCGGCTCGTATCCGCTGAAACATCTGCGCAGGGTCCAAGGGATCTTGCGGCTTCATCAAACGAAGCGAGTGACCCGCGAGGCACTTGAGCACGCGACAAAAATGGCGCTGCTCTACAACCGGCCGCAGTATCCGTACGTACAAGCGACGGCGGAATATTTTGACAAGAATGGTTTAAGACCCACGATTGTTCGCGCGGCACCAAAGCGCGAACAATCTCAAATGTATCTACACAACCCCAATAACGAGGAGAGAATTGATGATCAATGATCAGATGAAAACAATCGCACACGGTTTACGACTATTCGGCGTGCATGCGCACTTCGAAGCGAGAGCGAACCAGGCCGCCGGCCAGGGCTTAAGTCATCTCGAGTTTTTACGGCTCGTGTTAGAAGACGAGGTTCTTCAACGAAAAGAGCGCGTCGCGAAAATGCTGACGACTCGCGCGAAGTTTAGAAGCGCAGTTGAGCTGGAAGATTGGGATCAAACATTTGACCGGGGTCTGACGAAAGCAAAACTTCGCGAGCTGTCGACCCATAGCTTCGTTCAATCGAACGAAAACCTTCTGCTCCTCGGAAAAACCGGCGAAGGTAAAACGCATCTCGCGGTTGCGATCGGCCGCCGCTTGTGTGCGGACAATATTTCGACGTTGTTCGTCCCGGTGAATTTTTTGTTCGAAGAAGTTCAAGCGGCCAGAGCTTCGGGCAAGTACCTCGCCTGCATCAAACGTTTGAGCGCCGTTCGCGCGCTGATCCTAGATGACTTCGGGCTTCGCAATTACACGCACGACGAGGCCACTGTGCTGGTGGATCTGCTTGAAGACCGGCATCGTAAGGGTTCGGTCATTGTGACCTCCCAGGTCGATCCCAGGGGCTGGCTGAAGCTCTTCGAAGATCCGATCATCGCCGAGGCGATTGTAAGTCGATTTTCGAATCCAAGTCAGAAGTTGAATTTGAAGGGCGGCGACTACCGCGAAAAACTTCAAAAGGCGTTGCCGGTTGGGAAAAAGGTTGAAGTAGAAAAGTTGCTCAGTTAAACCGCACGTCGCTGACGCTCCGGTGGCTCCGATTGGAGAAATTGGGTGGCTCCACTACGTGAAATCGGACA
>JAYSST010000421.1:0-8787 GCA_043720435.1 Bdellovibrionales bacterium | reverse complement strand
CCTGTTTCGAGTAAGATTATGCCTTGGGCATCGGCGTGCTCGGCTGGCAAATTTGCGATGAGACTATCGGCCATGTCGCTGAGGCGCACCTGATCAACTATGCCAGTTTTTGGAAAACGGACTGTCACGTTGCTTGTGCCTTTTGCGGTTTTTATTTTGTAGTGAAGCTCGGTGCCTTCAACCGGGGATACATCAAAGTGTTTAAGCCTGCTATCTCCGGCGTCAGTGCGTACATACTCTTTGCCGATAACTCTTGGTAGCTTCGCACCGGGGACTTCGATTTTTAGAGTCTCGAGCTTATAGAGATTTTCAACATTGTCGGAAGCGTCCAAGAGCATTTGCGCCGTATGCTTTCCGTAATATCGCCAGTCGGGCTCGCCGACGACATAACTCTTCACTTCAAGGTCGAACTTCATTTCGATGCGAGTCCCGTTCGGATATTTTCCGTCGATAAGATCCTTCAAAATAACGCGAGCATTAACTTCCTTTTTAGATGCATTAAAATCGTCGAGACTCGCGACTTGTGTTTTGGTGCGCGTGAAGCCCTTTCTTCCCACCAGTTCAACATTCCGTTTGCCAGTGACGGTGTCTCGTACCTTTTCGAAGATCGATTTGACGGCGGCTGAAGCAGCAGGAGGCGACGCGATTTTGTTTTCAGCATTGCCGACGGTTTCAAGGAACTCGTCGAGTCTGATGATGGCTCGATCTGCGCCACGTAGAAAGATTTTCCCTTGGCCGTGTTCACCTACACTTCGAGCTTCAAATTTGGCTCCGCTTGCAAGTGTCAAAACCGCACCTGGCTTAATGTCTTTCAGCGGTTGATCCAGTTCTGCAACGTAGAGGCTGTCAGAAATCGTAATCGGCACGTCCCTATATTCTTTGTATTGGTGGTCGGACGAGCCCTTCCATCGAAACACTTTAAGGTTTGTCGACGTCGACTCGGCTCTGTCTACGTAGTACGAACTTCCCCACAGGCTCACCTGAGGGTTCGAGTCCTTCATGAGGTCGTCGACGACGAGCGGTCCCGAGAACGCAGAGTTTTGCATCTTAGCGCTGCCTTGCCGAATCGCTTGAAATTCACGGAAGAGAGTCACTTCGCGAGTGATCGGATCATAACCTTCGACCATCACCGATTCGCCGTCGAACTTCAGAACGGTCTGAGCGCGAGACATATCGTTAATGTCGTGCGGGTAGGCGGCACCAAATTCTTTCGCACTTAAAGTTTTTCCAGCTCCATTCGGAGTCGCCGCGATCCTGCGAGTTGTTCGGACGACCTCTGCTCCGTCGAGCGGGGGATTTGATCGTTGCCCTTTTTTGAAAACGTCGCTGGATCGGTTTTTAGTCCAAATGTACGTGTCCGACGTATTGCCTTGCACGAGCCCTGCGTAAAACTGGCGACAGTAAGCGTCGGTCGCAGCGCCATCAGCCGATGCTTTTTCCTCCGATGCGAAGATCGAAGCGATGACACAAAATAAAATAGCGGAACGTCGCGTGGATCGACGCGAAGAGGTCTGTGGACTCATTACGATTTTTCGGTTTTAAATCGACGACTCTACACCGACGAAGGTCTCGAAGCGCTTAGGACCTAGACGTCGTATCAGTCGCAGCCCATTTCGTAGTCTGGATTGAGCGGCGAGAAGTTCGTGAGTTTCAAAATTCCGAACGAGTCGTCTTCGCACCAGATGAAGTTGACGACCTTTTTACTTCGCGGTGTTTTGAAAGTCGACCGGACGCAATCGGCGCCTTGTTCTTTGACCTCTACAACTGCGATCGGCGCTCCGCTAAAATTGTAAACAGCCGAACGCGACGAAGAATCTAAATTTCGGCGATTGTAATTCACTGTGATTTTAAAATCGGTGCCGGTTCGTTCGATGTCGGCGCTTGGTCCCAAGCCACCCGGGTCACCACTTTCGCAGTAGTGTGGTCCTTCATCTGTGAGCGAACTGGAAGCGACGACGGTGAGCCAATCAAGTCATCTCATTCTGGAACGTTGAACTCGAGAATCTCGCCTAGAGCATGGACATCGTTTTCTAAGCAAAAACAGTAGGGATATTCGTGCCTTCGCATCTCAAGCGTAGAGCGAAAAATGCCGATACCATACTGAGACAGGGCGGTTTTTTGCACTCTCAGCCGGGCAGAGCTGAGGTTTCAAGATCACAAGTCGAGTCGATTTTTCACGCGGGGGCAGACGTTGAAAGGTGTGAAACTTAAAAAACGTCGAACCGCGTTCTTAATCGGTCTGCTCGGACTGCTCGTTGTAAGCTTTCAAAATTGTGCGCCAGGATTTGATGCAGTCAAATCCACCCCGGCCCCGCTCGTCGGTGGCACACAAGACAGAGATCTCGATATTCCTACATTTCCGGCGGATGTTCCCGCAAATCCAAATGGGCCACTGACTCTATTCGTTCGAAACACAGCTGCGCGCCAAGGCGACGATCTTGTTTTCACAATTGAGCTGAATAAGGCGAGTGCGACCGACGTCTTTGCACAAGTGGAAACGCAAACTGTATCTGCGTTGCCGGCGTTGGATTTTACTGACACGAAAGCAGCGATCACGATTCCCGCTGGCGCTTTAAGCGTGAAGCTTACGATCAGTGGATTTGTTTACAGCACGTCGACAAGCTACAAACTGATGAAGCTTCACGCGATTTCCGCTACAGGTGCTGCGATCGGGCAGAGCGACGGCGCTGGATTGATCAAGCCCCTTCACAAGTTGGAATCTTTCAAGCAGACATCGAATGGCTATTTTCATACGTGCGGGATTACTCAAACCGGCACTGTCCGCTGTTGGGGGATGAATTCCGAAGGCCAACTAGGAAACGGAACTTCAAACCATTCAGATGTACCAGTTGACGTCATCGGTGTCGCCGGAGCGACTGCGATTTCAAGCGGTAACGGTCATACCTGCGCGCTCGTCACAGGTGGAAGAATTAAGTGCTGGGGTTGGAATCAGTTCGGTCAGCTGGGCAACGGCGCGCGCACGGATAGTGTGCTACTTGCAGTCGATGTCGTCGGTCTCATGGGAGTTAAAAAGATCGATGCGGGTGGCGTGAACACCTGCGCAGTCACTGCGCAGGACAAAGTGGCGTGCTGGGGCTCAAATCAATTCGGACAGCTCGGTACGGGCACCCTCATTGATGCGAGTGTGCCGGCGGAAGTGCAAAGCCTTTCTGGCATCGTAGAATTATCGGTAGGACTGAGCGCGACTTGCATCATCAACAATCAAGGAATCAGCAAATGTTGGGGAGCAAATACGAATGGCCAGCTCGGCAATGGTTCGTTGATCGGCTCGACGACGCCAGTCGACGTAACGTCGCTTACAAACGCAAAAAGTATTTCTGTCGGGAACAACACCGTGTGTGCAATCACCGCGTTGAATGGTGTCGCGTGCTGGGGTCGTGGCACGAACGGTCAGCTTGGCAACGCTGCCATTTTAGATTCTATGACGGCTGTTTCAGTGACGGGCCTCACCGGAGTTACGCAGCTTGCGACGGGTCCCTATCATTCGTGCGCCGTGACGACTTCCGGCGCAGTAAAATGTTGGGGGCGAGCTAATAGTGGCACCCTTGGAAATGGCGATTTCCAGACACCTTCCTTTGCAACTCCGCAAGATGTACTCGGAGTCACCGGTGCAACTGCGGTCACTCTTGGTTTTGATACGTCTTGTGTAGTGACGACCACCGGCGGTGTAAAATGCTGGGGCACAAACACTTTGGGGCAACTCGGCTCGCGACAAGCTCGTATCGATATCGCAGGTCTTTCTTCCATCAGAGAAGTAGCGAACGGCCAAAGTCATTCGTGTGCATTGACGTCTACGGGGACAGTGAAGTGCTGGGGCTTCAATAGTTTTGGTGCACTCGGCAACGGTACGGTCGGTGGATATACCGCGACTGGCGTCGATGTTCTCGGCGTTACAGGTGCAACCCAAATCAGCGTCGGAACGAACCATTCGTGCGCGCTCGTATCGATGGGCAAAGTCAAGTGTTGGGGGCAAAATCTTTTCGCACAGGTCGCTGGCAACAATGCGCTGTCAAACCACCCGACGGCTGTCGAGCTAAGCGGTCTCTCGGGAGTCAAACAGGTCGCGGCTGCTGGAGAATCCACATGCGCCATCACCGCCACTGATACAGTGAAGTGTTGGGGTGGTAACTTTACTGGACAGCTTGGCATTGGAAACAAAGATGATGTGATGGTACCGAGCGACGTCGTCGGCTTGACCGGAGTTACGCAAATCTCTTCACGCTACCGACACGTGTGTGCATTAACGGATCTCGGCGAAGTCAGGTGTTGGGGCTTTAATTCGAGCGGGCAAGCCGGTGACGGTACGGTTGTCGACAATGCCACGGCAACTGCGGTGGCGGGCCTTACTGGGGTGAAAAAGATTTCGGTCGGCGATGCGCAGAGCTGCGCGGTGACGGCGAACGACACGGTTAAGTGCTGGGGAGAAGGGCCGCTTGGCAACAATACTGACGTCAATTCTTCAGTGCCGGTCGATGTGTTGTCGCTCGCGGGTGTAAAGTCGATTGCAGTCGGTCGGTCTCATTCATGTGCGCTGACAAGTACTGGAGTCGTAAAGTGCTGGGGCGAAACCAGCAGCGGAGAATTCGGAAAGAAACTACCGACGCAAGTATTTGTTCCAGCAGACGGAGTTGGGTTTGAAGGTACCGAGCAGCTTTCGGTTGGCGTTGGCGTTACAAATACAATTCGCACTAATGGTGGAGTCCGTCAGTTCGGTTCGCTCCTTCAATATTCTGCAGTCGCTGTTGATGTGACATCGGTTGTTCCGTGAAAACGCGAATTCGTCCGTTGTGGATTGCTATCGTTGCACTTTGCATGTTGATGCTCGGTTTTCAAAACTGCGCGCCCGGGTTCGAAGTTCTTAACAGCGGTCTTTCGTCGAGCGGCTCGTTCGACATTATTCCAGATATTCCGATCGATCCGGATGCGCCGCTCTCGGTGTACGCTCGAAACCTGACGATCAAACAGGGCGATGACCTCACTTTTCAGATTCTGCTTAATAAGGCTCACCTTGAACCGATCACTGTTGATTTCAAGACGGAAGCGGGGACGGCGTTGCCGTTTATTGATTACTTCAATCAATCCGGTTCAGTGACAATTCCGATTGGAAGTTTGAGTGCTGAGGTTTCGGTGTTGGCGCTGAACTTTACCGATTTATCAGCGAACAAAGTTATGTCTTTCGTCATCACGTCGGCCAGTGCTGGCACTGTTGCCCAGTCAAAGGCTGGAGCCTTGATTACTCCCTCGCGCCCATCAGAACTAAATCTTGCGGCGCTAGTACAGGTATCTGCAGGCGAAGCGCATACGTGCGCGAGAAAATCGACGGGTGCGATCAAATGTTGGGGCAACAATGCATATGGGCAGCTGGGCAACAATGCGAGATTAGATTCGGTTGTAGCGGTCGAAGTTGTCAACGTCGTCGGCGCTAAACAAGTTGAAGCAGGTGCGTATCACACCTGTGCGATCACTGCCGCCGACACCGTGAAATGTTGGGGATCAAATTTCTTCGGTAGTCTCGGTAACGGACTTACAATTGATTCTTCGGTGCCAGTCGACGTAACCGGGCTGACGGGCGTTAAGCAGATCGCGGTTGGCGATTATCACGCGTGTGCCATTACGGCGCAAAACACGGTCAGATGTTGGGGCGGAAATAGTAGCGGCCAGGTTGGAGTCGCCGCGTCTGTCATGGTCACAACACCAGTTGATGTCGCGGGCCTAACGGGTGTTCAACAGCTGACGACTCCGTACGACGCGACTTGCGCTTTGAGCGCAGCGGGGACTGCGAAGTGTTGGGGCAACAATTTTGCCGGTCAGCTTGGAAATGGAAGCAGTCTCGCTTCGAGTACGCCGGTCGATGTCGTTGGAATTTCTGGTGCGAAACAAATCTCTGGAGGCTCGGGGCACGTGTGTGTCGTCACGGCTCAAAATACGGCACAGTGCTGGGGCTTCGGGGGGCAAGGCGCGCTCGGCAACGGAGCTAACGCTGGCTCTGCGATTCCTGTAGCGGTATCTGGACTTACCGGTGTCATTTCGGTTTCGGCGAATGGCGAATTCTCGTGCGGTCTGCTCAGTGACAAAACGGTAAAGTGTTGGGGCTCGAACCGATTCGGACAAATCGGAAACAAATCGGTGGTCGATACGAACGTACCAAGTACCGTGTTTGGATTAACGGGCGTGACTCAAATTGCCGGCGGAGCACGTCACGCATGTGGTTTGAAAGAAAATGCGACTGCGATCTGCTGGGGCGACGGTGGTTTTGGACAACTCGGAAACGAACGTGTTTTCAAATCTTCGATCGCACTTGATGTTCCCGGTGTTCAAAACGCCAAAGCAATTTCTGTGGGCGAAGAACATCGTTGCGCGTTGATGGCAGATACCACAGCGAAATGCTGGGGAGACAACACTCGCGCACAATTGGGTCAGCCGTCGAATGTATTCAGAAGTGATTCTGCGCTGACGGTGTCTGGACTTACCGGGTTACTAGCTATCGGCAGCGGTTATCGACACAACTGCGTTTTGACGGTCAATGGCGGAGTAAAGTGTTGGGGTGAAAATGGTGTGGGCCAACTCGGACAAGGAACAAACGTAGCCTCGTTTGCTCCCGTCGACGTGCTGGGACTTGCCGGCGTTAGACAGATTGCCGTGGGTTATGCTTTCAATTGCGCCGTCACGGCGGCAAACACGGTTGTGTGTTGGGGCGATGGTGCTTATGGGCAGCTCGGTAACGGCGCCATCTTAAATTCTGCGATCCCGGTTGCAGTGACTGGAGTTATCGGCGCTATTCAAGTTGTCGCGGGGTTAACACATGCTTGCGCTTTGCTCGGAACTGGCAACGTCAAATGTTGGGGCGCGAACTTTTTTGGAAAACTCGGTAACGGACTGACTGTGAGTTCTGCGACTGCGGTCGATGTCGTAGGTCTTACCGGGGTCAAACAAATTGCCAGCGGTTCTGACCACGTCTGCGCCGTAACGGCGACGAACACCGTCAAGTGCTGGGGACAATCGTTTAACGGGCGACTTGGAAATAATTCGACCTCTGATTCTGCGGTCCCCGTTGATGTCATCGGAGTATCAAACGTTGCCCGACTTTCTGGTGGTGGATTTGCAAACATCTGCGCAACTCTCGTTGATGGAACGACAAAATGTTGGGGCGATGGCGCGAGTCTGTTTGCTAAACCAGGAACCACCAACCCGCTGATTGCGTCAGAAACGTCGGTTCCATCGTCGGTGTTCAGCGTTTTGATCACACGCTACGGACTTTATTTCGTCGACAAAGAGGGGCGCGGTCGCAAAGCCACCGTTTCGGGCTTTATTTCTACCGAGCCGATTCCGGTTCTTGCTCCTTAATGTGATTTCTGCGTTCTCGTTCGCTTGACGTCGGCTTCCGTTGCTCGTTGCCCTCTCCACCGATTGCAGCGGAACTTCGCGCGTCGAGCCGATCAAGTTCCTTTTGCGCCACCGTCTCCTTCAATCTGATTCATTCGTACGTAGTCTTTGAGATTCAGAAACGCACGAAGGCTCTGCACGATGCGCGTAAAAGACCGCTGATCCCAAAATTTTTCCGAGTCTTTTGCAGCCACCGCGCTATTTGCCACACCGCTAGACCCGCGCGCCCTTCTCGCTACACCGCTAGCAATGGCCCCACCTCGCGCCAAAACCACTTTTTGCCACCTCGAGCGGCCCGTGACGCTCATAGCGATCGAGCCCGTTACAGCCTTGATAAACGGAGTATAGGTGAATCGATTGGATAGTTTGATCTGTAGATGAAGGTGATTCCACGCGTTCGCAATTGAGATCACCTTCACGCCATAGACGAAAGCAAACTTTTCGATGATCCGTCGGATATTCTTTTCGTGTTTCGGATTTCGAAACGAATAAGCGCCGGTCGCCTTCGAAGATCGCAGAATCAAATGCATCGTTGTCTTCACTGCGAGAGGTCGTGCGTGTGCTCGGCCTCGGCGAGTGGATCTGAGGCTTCCGCCGTAGTCACTTTTTTCGGTTTTGAAGAGCGAAGTTTGTTTGGCTTTGCGCATTTCTGTTGGTCCGCCCGGTACTTAATCGTCGGTTTTGCCCAGATGCAACTTTGCCAGTGCGACGAGATTTAGAGGTTAGCCCGGATTTGAATTGTCAGACCGTAACTCCCGCTGTCGCAGACTTTGGACCCCAGCAGTCGCAGGCGCTGAACACCCACCGTCGCGAGCCACCCCCTCTCACAGGCATTGGACAACCATTTTCGTCGGCTTCAAAACTCCCTGGAATCATTTAGGGTGGAGGAATGATGGAAGTAGCGCTCTCAGGCATGAGAGGTGCGTGGGGCTAAGAGAGGTCCACGCATATCTATAGACAGCTCAAACCTCAGCTCGGCCGAGTTCAGGTTAAGGTCGAGCATATATATAGTTAAGCTCGCGCAAGACATGCGGGGTCTGTCCGTTTCGCACACGCTCAAAGCTTCATTCGAAGCCAACATTGGTGGGCTCGCGCTGACATTCATCGGCACCTCGATGTGTTTTATACCAGGTCGTCTGATCTCTGCACGCATCTGGGCGCCCCTAGGCCTTGGCGCAACCATTGCGATGAGTGTCGCCGGCTCCCAAGGTTACGGGACCGGAGGATATACACAATGAGTTCGTTTATTACGTCAATGTCAGCAGCTTTCAGTCACGGTGGATTTTTAATGTGGGCCATTATTCCGGTCCAGATCGTAAGTCTCGCGATTATCGCGGAACGAGTGATCGCGCTTTATTTCCGTCGGGAGCTGAATCAGAAAGC
>JAYSST010000420.1:0-8793 GCA_043720435.1 Bdellovibrionales bacterium | reverse complement strand
GGAGCCGATACCGCCACTCTCTGTGGACAGTGTGAACTCGAATCGATCCGCGTCTCGATTCGAAACCTGCGCACGTTTCCGTTCATTCAAGAAGCCATTAAGGAACGCGATATTGGCATTGTTGGCGCGTACTTCGATATGGAAGAGGGTCGGCTTCTTGAGCTCAACGAAGACGAAGGCACATTCTCGGCTGTAGACATTTCCTAATTTTTATTGCGAATAGGCATAAGGCTCCTTTAGCCACCCCGTGAGGCGCGCGTCGACCTGATCGCGATGCGAGAGCTTTACTGTGTGCGAGAACTTCGCCCGAGACAGAGGTTTCGAAAATGATCGAAACTCGGATCAAGAATTTTGAACTGAAAGAATGTGACGAACGCAACATTGGACAGAAGCTTGCCGAGTACCTAGGCTTGAGATGTGGATCAAAAATCATTACAAGTCGCGGTGATCGGTGCGAGCGGGTTTGTCGGACGAAATCTCGTAAAATTGATTTCTAAAAAGCATTCAACCGTGGCTCTTACACGAAATCGCAGCACGGACTGGCCCGATGGTGTCGAGTGGCGTCGCACGGATCTTTTTTCGGCCCAAAGTACATTCGCGGCCCTAAGGGATGTCGACACCGCAATTTATCTCGTTCACTCGATGATGCCATCGTCACATTTGTTTCAAGGTCACTTTCACGACACAGACCTTTTGCTGGCCGATAATTTCGCCCGAGGGTGCGTTGCAAACGGCGTCAAGCGGATCATTTATCTTGGCGGGTTACGGCCGGATGGTTACGTCAGTCCGCACCTTCAGAGCCGCCTCGAGGTCGAAGAGGTTTTCAAAGCAACCAATATTCCTGTGACCGTCTTACGTGCTGGGATGATCGTCGGACCGGGCGGATCGTCCTTCGAAATTCTGCGTACTTTAGTTCAACGGCTCCCATTCATGATCCTGCCGGAATGGACCGAGCGATCGACTCAGGCCATTTTCATCGACGATGTCGTGGCGGTCATAGCGAACGCCATTATCAGCAAAGAATTCGAAGGTGCCACATTTGATGTCGTGAATGGAGAAACGTTGAATTACAAAACGCTATTGAAAACGATGGCTCGTATTCTCGGTCGCAAACGTTTGATGGTTCCACTGCCAATTCGATCGGCCGAGTTTTCGAAACTCTGGGTACAGGTCTTTGGTAATTCTAGTGCCGAACTCGTCTCGCCGCTTGTCGATAGTCTTTTGTGTGACCTGCCCCAGATAAAACCTGTGGCGCTAATTCAACCGCTACTTCGATATCTGACCTTCGAAGCAATGGCGCAGGAGGCTTTGTTCCGAAGCGATGGCGCGATACCGCCAGCTAAGAAGAAAAGAAGGGTGGATAAAACGGTTCGTTCGATCCAACGTCTTCCGTCGGTGCCGATGGTCAACTGCCAGTGGATTGCAGAAGAGTACATGCGCTGGCTGCCGGTATTTCTGCCGTCGCTGATGCGGATAACCTCCACTGCCAATCGCGAGACTATCGAATTTTTTATGATATTGGTCCCTCGGCCGCTGCTCGTCTTGAAGTATGTCCACGGACAGTTCGATGACGATCGTCAGAAGTTTCACATCGTCGGCGGGCTGCTTAGTCATAACGCCGACACGGGATGGCTCGAGTTTCGCCAGACAAGTCACAAAAAGTTTACTCTTGCAGCAATTCACGACTTCGTCCCGTCGCTACCTTGGCCGCTCTATGTAATTACGCAGGCGCCATTGCATAAGTTTGTTATGAAGGCTTTTGGTCGACATCTATTGGTTGCAGCCCAGACGTAAGCCCTGAGTGCGTGTCTTAGCGGATTTTCAAAGATCTGTTTCCAAGATCAGATATCTGTAAGAAGCTTGTTAGATGGGAATGCAAAAATTCAAATGGCAGAGCGCAATAGCATTGCGATTTTTTCTATTTATTCTACTTGCCTCGCACTCAGCGGGTGCAGATCCGGCGAAAGATCCTTTCAGCGGCAAGTCCGACATGAATGGGCACACGTTAAAAGAGTTCAACGGATTTGAAAAAAATTGGAAGCTTGTAACGGTCAGATACAGAAAAGATACGAGCGAAATGCGTTTTACATACGCGAACGAATTGGCCTGGAAGAGTTTGAAGGCGGGCGTTACTGAATATCCGAAAGGCGCTGTCTTCGCAAAGATTGGTCTCGCAACGCAAGAGGATCCTTCATTCGCTTCGTCCGCCGTGCCGACGGGTGCTCGTCGTTATCAGTTTATGATCCGTGACAAAAAGAAGTATGCCGAGACAGACGGGTGGGGCTATGCCTTGTTCGATGCCAACGGGAAGACCTTTCCCGGCGAACCGAACCACGCATCGTTGGCCTGCGCCGCATGTCACCGCATCGTCCCCGAAAAAGGATATGTGTTTTCACAGATCATGGAGCTGTCGCCGTTTCGAAGCAGTGCCATCGGAACGACAAACAGCACGTCCGGTTTAATCGGCCGCATTTTGTTTCAGACAAAGTCAGTCGATAAGCTCCCTGAAAGAATTCGCAAACACTTTCCTTTGAAGACGGTCAACTATTCAGAATTGACCGGATCAATTGCAGAGAACGTTTTTCAGGGATCGCTTGACGAAATTCGTCCGTCGCTCGCACAGCAGGCGGCAAAGTCGACACAACCGGCTGCGCTTGTAAGCCTAGATCATCAGATGTTTTCGATCGTTTATCAGACGGACGAGAAGGACGCTTGTCCTGCTGGAGAAATTCAGATGATGGGTGTTCACAGCTTGGATAAGATTTCAGACAAAATATATTCTATTAGGTTTTGCAGCAAAATGTTGGACCTCCCGAAGTGAGATTCCTAGGGATTATGCCCTTAGTAGCCGGGTAATGTGCGTGCCGGTCACTTCCGCTCAAGAACGAGACATTGAAAGGGATGCCCGTTCGTTTTGTTCATGCCGAAACTGATAGCTCTCGGATCAGAAATCTCAAAAGCTCGCGAGGCGGATTCATTTCTCACTCGCGATCGGAGAACAGGATGAGCGCCTCGGAAGCCAAGATGTTGCTTCAAACGAAAGCAAGTTTTGTTCGAAGTCTGTACGCGAGTTATCTCGATCCATATTTCGGTGTGCCCGATAAAAGTAAAAGCTGCACAGAAGAGCTGGATTTGGCTGGACCGATCGTAGAAGTCGATCGGTATAGTTCGATGTCCTTCCAATTACCCGCGACGATTGGAGTCCGAAGCGTTTTAAGGTCGCAAAATATGAAATGACCCACGTTAATTCTTTTTATGAAATTCCCGACAATTCGCTCGCAGGCAAATTGCCCGCCTTGCAGGGTGGCAATGATATCGTAAACGACATTTCTTTGATGTTATTTTTTGTCCTGAGTCGCGACCTTCAGAAGATTGTTTGGCAAGACCACATTCGCAGGGTGGAATCGACCGCTTTGCTATCTTTAGACCCGGTGACGAGATCGCGAATCTCGCGCTACCATTTTTGCTGCTCGCGTTAGTTGCATTCGAAATTTTTTTTCCGGTGGCCGCGTTTTGAAGGCACGTTGACCGAGCGTTTGCTAGTTGAGGTCATACTGCTTAACGTAAATCGAGTACGCGTTTGTCACTCGCAGAGTCGTTGCAAGTTCGAAAACGGGCTCGTGGGTCCGTAACGCTCTCATCTGCATCGCATTTATAGCGACGCTCGCGATCTTGCGAGAAATATTTCATTCGGATCGGGCAACTGCGCCCACTTAGTTAAAAGCGTTGGCAGCGGTATCGACGGCGATTACGTATTTCCATTATTATCTCGACAGAAAACTGTTTCAGTTTCGTTTCGAGATCAATCGAAATACTTCGGGCCGGCTTTTATTCTGAACGATCAAAGTCTTTTACTGATGCCACCTAACGTTAAGAAGACGCCGAAGCGTATCGGCGAAGCGACTTGTTCCAGGCCCAAACCAAAAGTGCGAAGAACATACACGTAACGATCAGCGTGTGTAAAAGGATCGAGACATCAAGGTCTTCGAGAAAAACCCGCGTTGGAAACGAAGCGATGAGGGAAAACGGTAAAACTGTGACCAAAATTTTTCGCATCCATCCGGTGAAGATGCGGTCCGGACGTTCACCGAGTTTCATTAGGCTCCAGATGAGATGCCCAAAGCCTTGCGATGACTGGGTGAAAAACACAGGCAGGGCCGCAAGCATGCAAAGGCAGTAGAACAAAATGTTGCCGTTTAGCAAAAGCAGAATGAAAAGTACAAACTTCGCAGCCGAAACCGGTTCGGGATAGCGACCGATGGCCCAAGCTATGATTCCCATCGTCATGAGCAAGTTCACGAAGGAGTTTGCGGCAAAGTCGCGCAGACTAACGAAGAATAGCGAAGAGACCGGGCGAATAAGGTAGTAATCAAGGTCGCCGCGGTTCACCAGCATTGGTATTTGCCACAGATTGTTACTGAACAAAGTCATGTTGATTGCATCGATCATGCAGTAAGCGGCGACGAATACCATCATCTGCGGTTCGGACCAGCCACCTAAAGTAGGTGTGTGCAGGAAGATGATTTGAAAAAATGCGATTGAGACGGCGTAATACAAAACGTCCATCAGAATGCGCGCAAAAAAATCAAAACGAAATTCGAACGAGCGCGAAAACGAAAATGCTACGAAATATCCGAACAACCTAAAGTAGCGAACAATCGTGCTCATTTAGATTCCTACGCCGCTATATTGTTTGATGCCCCTGTTCCAGACGAAGAAGGCAATAGCTGCGAAAACGACGGTCCACGCTGCAATCATTCCTACGCCGCTTAGCCATTCGATGAAGGTGATTTGACCAAAGAAAACTTTGACCGGGAATGCGATCAGCACGGGGAACGGCGTTAGCTGTACCAGTTTTTGTCCCCACTCTGGGAAGAAAGCGAGTGGAATCATACCACCTCCGAGCAAACCTACGATGAATCGAAGCATCACCATCAGATTCCAAATCACGTCTTGCCAAAAAGCGACGAGCTCGAGGCACGACGTCATGGCGAAATGTAAAACTCCGGCTAAAAGGCACGTGAGAATTCCAGCGAAAAAGCTTCCGATAGTTACATTTTGATCGGGCGGAAGACCCAGGAGCAAAATTAAAATTCCGAAGGCTACGAACAATTGGAAAATTCCGAGCAACTGCTGGGCAAAGTGGGTAACAAACTTATAGCCGAGGAAAGAAACCGGGTAGAGCAGATACCGAGTCAGGCTGCCATCGTAGATTTCTTGCGAAATGTATCCGCGCTCGCTCCCCCTTGAAATGCGGATCGAGAAAGAGGCGAACAGATAATAGAAAACCATAGCGTGAAACGAGTATCCGGCCATGACCGTTGTAATTTGGGACTCAAATACGGCTTTCCAAAGAAAATATGCGACACCAATCTCTGTTGCTGTTCCGAAAAAAAAGAAAATCCAAAAATCGAGGCGATAACTCAAAGCTTTCTTTAGCTCAATTGCCAACACGTGCGGCGCCCATGGCGCATAGGTCGGACCCTTCATGACTTTTTCTCGTGAAGAAGGCTGCCAATGATGTCGGCGATATCCTCTTCTTCAATACTAAAATCAGCGACGGGGTATGTTCGCAGGATCAGCGCTGCGGCTTCAGAAACTTTCTCCCGTGGAACTTTAAAACGAATCGACATCGGTTCTGCGGCAGCGTCTGCTGTTGTGCCGTCACCCTGTTTTGCTATCACTACCTCTCCGAGACCTTTTAGCGATTCGACGTCGATTCGAGTCGCTGAGCTGAATTGCGCATTGATAACTTTGTGACCGGCGTATCTCCCAACGATTTTATCGAGAGCGCCGTCATAGACAAATTGCCCCTCGCGGATGATGACAATTCGTTCGCAGAGCTTTTCAATGTCTTCCATGTAGTGCGAAGTGATGATCATCGCTGGACGATGTTCCTCGCGATATCGAAGCAAGAACTCGCGAATCGATTTTTGTGCGCCAATATCGAGGCCGATCGTCGGCTCGTCCAGAAATACGACTTTTGGTCGATGTAGCAAGGCAGCGATCAGCTCCATCTTCATACGTTCGCCTAGACTTAAACGACGAATTTGCGTGTTTAACTGCTTCTCGACACCAAGTGTTTTCGTCAGGTGATCGAGGCTCTCTCGAAATTCGTTCTGAGGAATTCGGTAGATCTCGCGCAACAGAAGGAAGCAGTCGGCCGCTGGTAGATCCCACCAAAGCTGAGCTTTTTGTCCCATGATGAGCGACACCTGCCTGCGAAGCCGATTGTCTCGTTCCCAGGGGGTGTAATTTAAAACTTTGGCTTCGCCTGAGGTGGGGTGAACAATTCCGGCCAAAAGTTTGAGAAGCGTCGTTTTACCGGCACCGTTCGCGCCAACGAGTCCGACAATTTCGCCTGCAGAGACTTTCAGTGAAACGTCTTTAAGCGCGTGTTTGGTCTCGAACTGTCGATTGAACAGCCCCTGCACCGACCCTTTTAAGCCAGGTGCTTTCTTATGGACGCGAAACGATTTCGAGAGATTTTTAACTTCGATCATGTTGAGCCGATGATTACCATCTCGGACTTAAATCACAAGCGACTTTCGGTTCCGCGCTAGAGAATGTCGATGAGTGGCCATTTGTCGTTCGCTTTGATGCAGCTCCAGAGGTACTGGGCCAAGCCCAAATCTCCCGTGAACAATTCATAACGACGGCGTCCGTACTGCTTCCGACAATTATTCGATTGCTCAATTGCATGCATCGCGAAGGCGCGAGCCCGGGACAACCACCTCGGATCTCCCGTTCGCGTGTAAAGCTTCAAAAACGCATAGCCGTTAGCGGCTGTTCCGTGACAGATAACAAATGGTTTTACGAGAGGACCTTCATGCCAAGTCAGTTGTTGACCATAAAGATCTTGGGTCCAGATAAACGCATCGATGTCAGAACTGAATTTCCACCGGCCGATAACGTTTTGTCCGGTCGATTCGATGTAGGGAACGTACTGCTGATTTTTCGAAAATTCGAAAAGCAATTTCGTCGCAAGCAAAGTGCCGGGTGCTCCCCACATCAATTCATTTTCCGGTCGCGTTTTAGCATTTTCGAATGCGGCTAAGAGCTTCGGAAGATATTTCGAACTGGGCAAGTATCTTTCGATGACGGTAAGAATGCCGGCTTCTCCCAGGTCGAACTAAGTAGGTCTCGTAAACGGAATTGAGCAGGTCGGCGTAGTTATTTCGGTACGTCTGAGGAAGGCCCTGTTCCCTGAAAAACAACAGGCTCCAGATCGCGCTACACGCGCCATTAAAGAGCGAAGTCGACGGCACACCAACGGTCGTTTCTTTGTCGTGAGGATGCGGTGCCCAAAAAGTGCTTCGGGCGAATGCCGAATCGGTTTCATCGAGAATTTGGTGGATTGTTTCGGTCGCCAGGTCGGCGCTCCACGCTGTCGAGTTTACGGCCTCGTGTTTCGCTGGATCGTGAGAGGCGCGGAAAGCTCCTAAACGTAAGCTCGAACAAATTAGGGAATGCGAATGTCCGGCTTCTAGGGTACCCCATCGCTGAGGGGGGATTTATGAACATTGCGTTGCAGGTCTTGTCGTTGGCTTTGGGACTTTCGGTCTTTCACCCATTTCAAGCACGAGCCGAAGAGTTCTCGCGCCCTCCGCAATATGTTTTGCTCGCGTTCGATGGATCGTCCTCGATCTCGATGTGGCAGGCAACACGCAAGGTTGCTCGCGATTTAACAACTCAAGGCAAGCCGTTGAAGTTCACCTATTTCATTTCTGCTGTCTACTATGTCGGTCAAAGTCACAGAACCGAGTTCGTTCCCGGCACGACGACTCCGATCTACTTTGCTCCGAAGCACGGAAACTCGTCGGCGATCGGATGGGGTGGAGATTCTAAAGACTTGCTCGCGCGCTCGGACGAAACAAATCTTGCGCATCAAGAAGGAAACGAGATCGGCTCACATGCTGTCGGACATTGGGATGGCAGCGCCTGGAATTACAAAGATTGGACGAGTGAGTTTGAGCAATTCAACAACATCGTCACGCGTTTCTACGATATCAACAAACTTCAGCCTTCTTTGCAGTTTCCCAATGGCTGGCTGTTTCCAATTTCATCGATCGTCGGCTTTCGAGCACCGCAACTTGGAATCAGCTCGAGTCTTTTTCAAGTCTTGAAGGATGCGCAATATCGATACGATACTTCGAAAACTGCAAGCGCGGACTACTGGCCGAAAAAGCAGGTCATTGATGACACTTGGAACTTTCCGCTCGCAATGCTGCGTATTGCCGGAACAGGCAAACGAACTCTATCGATGGATTACAATTTCTATGTCGCGGACTCTGGCGCGAAACCTGATGCATTGAAAAAGCAAATCTATAAAAAACAGATGTTGGAAACTTACTTAAATTATTTCCAAGGCAACTATAATGGAAATCGAGCACCGCTGAGTATTGGTCACCATTTCTCGACTTGGAATGGGGGCGCATATTGGGAGGCTTTGCAGGAATTCGCAGCTCAAGTCTGTGGACTTCCCGAGGTGAAGTGTGTCACCAATCGCGAGTTGGCCGATTACATGGACACATTAACGCCGCAACAGATTCATGCGTACCAGGATGGAAAATTCGATCGATTGACTCCTATAGCACTCGCAACTGTGCGACCTGGATATGACCTCAGCGTGGCCCTTCACCGAGTGCAAGAGCAGCCTGGTGCAAATTCCAATGGCGACCTCGTTCGAGTCGGGTTCGGCGGTCCAGGGCTCGCAAACGCCATTGGCAGTCGTATCGTTTTTCAGGCGAACGGAAGGCCGCTCGTGAATTCGGGCCGCGATCTCAATCTCAC
>JAYSST010000419.1:0-1399 GCA_043720435.1 Bdellovibrionales bacterium | reverse complement strand
CCAAAGAGACTGCGGGACTTGACCTCGAGACAGTTCGAAAAGTGGCGACACTTTCGCGGCTCGAACTGACGGACAAAGAAATCAAAGACTTCGCCGGTCAGCTTTCGGCTGTGCTTGAAAACTTCGTACAGTTGCAGGCCGTTGACACCAAGGGCATCGAGCCGATGGTCACGCCGACCGATCTCTCGGTTCGATTGCGTGAAGACGAAGCGGTGAAGGTGCAAGACACAGAGCCATTCCTTGCGAACGCTCCGGCACGCTCGGGAAATCTTTTTAAAGTTCCACCAGTCGTTTAACAGGAGTCGTTCATGCAAGATCTCACTCAAGCCACATGCTCGGAGATTCGCGACGCCGTTCGAGCCAAAAAAATTTCGGCAGTCGAAGTTACGCGTCACTTTGCGGCTCGAATCAAATCGCTCGATCCGAAGATTAATGCCTTCGTGTCGGTGAATGATAAAGCCGAAGAAGCTGCGAAACTTGTTGATGCGAAAATCGCGCGCGGAGAAAACGCGGGTCCGCTCGCGGGCGTGCCTATCGCGGTGAAAGACCTGCTCTGCACAAAGGGTCTTAAGACGACAGCGTCGTCGAAGATGCTCGCAAACTTTATTCCGCCGTATTCGGCAACCGTCGTTCAACGTCTCGAGGCAGCAGGCGCAATTACCCTAGGTAAAACAAGCCTCGATGAATTTGCGATGGGTTCTTCAAACGAAAACGCAGCGACCGGTCCCGTAAAAAATCCATGGAATCCAGAATATGTTCCGGGCGGCTCAAGCGGCGGTTCGGCGGCAGCACTTGCCGCGCGCATGGCGCCAGGTGCGATTGGCACCGACACCGGTGGTTCGATTCGTCAGCCTGCAAGTTTCTGCGGCCTCTTCGGAATCAAACCGACTTACGGTCGAGTCAGCCGTTTTGGAATCATCGCGTTTGCGTCAAGTCTCGATCAAGCCGGACCAATGGCGCATTCAACGAAGGACTGCGCCTTGATTCTCGAAACAATTTCGGGCTCGTGTGCTCACGACTCGACATCAGCCACGATCGAAGTTCCGAAGTGGTCTGAAATAATGAAGGACGACGTAAAGGGCTTACGCATCGGTCTTCCGAAAGAATACTTTGCGGAAAAAATGGATGCCGATGTCGAGCGCGTGACGAAAGAAGCAATCGCCGCTTTGAAAGATCGCGGCGCCGTCATCGTCGACGTGACGTTGCCCCTCGTAAAACATGCTGTACCGGTTTATTACCTGATCGCAACAAGTGAAGCTGCATCGAACCTCGCGCGCTACGACGGAATGCGCTTCGGCCATCGAACCTCGAAGATCACCACCGGCGACCTCGACGAAGTTTATTCGCGTTCGCGCGGGGAAGGTTTCGGAGCCGAAGTAAAACGGCGTATCATGCTAGG
>JAYSST010000418.1:0-3382 GCA_043720435.1 Bdellovibrionales bacterium | reverse complement strand
AGCAAGCTCAGTCGAGAGCAGTTGATGAAGCGCGATCTGATTCCCTATCAATCGCTCGCAAAATATCTGAAGAAGCCATGGGGCGCGATGCTTGCGCACGTTAGTTTTCCTGCTATCGACGAAAGCGGCGTTCCTGCGACATTTTCGAAACCGATCGTCACCGGAATTCTTCGCCAAGACGTCAGTGCATCAGCGCTTGTAATGACAGACGACATCGAAATGGCTGGAGCAGGAGCGGAAACAAATGTCGGTCAACGCGCAGTCCGCGCGATTGAGGCCGGCGCCGATATGGTCATGATAGCGTGGAGCCGACGTATCCAACGCGAAGTCACTGCCGCCATTGCGGAAGCGGTTGAATCCGGTCGCCTGAAACGTTCACGAGTTGAGGATGCATTAAAGCGGATCGCGCGCGCCAAAACGTTTTATGTTCCTGAAAATCTCAAACTCGCTACCAAAGATGAACTGACACGAAGCCTGAAGAATCCCGATTTCACAATGCTCGGCGATGCTGTCCTTCGCGCAGCCGCGAGAAATCTGGAAGAGCGGCGAACTTCTGCCAAGCCCGTGGTGGTTTCAAACACCCGGACTCCAAGTGCAGAGCTCAATCTCGACACGGATTTCGACGCCGCAGGCGATCCTATGGTTGCTGGCCCGGCTGTTGCGGACCCGGTCGAAATCGAGCCCGTTGATCAGCCCCAGCTTCCGGCCCCTGCTACGGCTCCGGCAAGAATGAAGCCTTCGAACGATCCGATCATCGTTATGTCTGCGCGCGCCGACTTCCTTATTACTTTTAAAGAACGCGCTAAAGGATTCAACGTTAAGACAGCGGTTTTAAAACCGTCACGCAAAGAGGCCGTTGAAAGATTCCTTCGCGCACATCCCGAGTCGCCAGTTTTCGTTTATGTTTCGGGACGGCAGGTGGCCTCGTTTGTCTCGGAACTGGATGATGAACTGGCTGCGAAAATGATCTTGATCAACATCGAAACGAAAGCGTCGATTACTCGTCCCGAGAGATTCCGGGATATTTTCGAAGTGCACTACCGTCATCCCGAGCTCGGAAAAACCGTCGCCGAGAGTTACCTGGATTTAACAGGCGGTTCTGAAAAGCCTATACCGCAACGAACTGCAGCTTCCCAACAATCGGAACAGTAACGGTAAAGCCCGCAATTTTAGAATCGCGGAACGTCACCAGCACGTCTCCCGGCTTCGCATCTGCATGACTTCTAGAAATTGAACTTACAGCCTCGTCGGGTTTCAAAACTCGAAGCACCGCGAGTGCGTCGCCGCTACCAGATTCATCCGAGCCGTCGCGGAAATATAAGATCGCTGTTCGAACGCGCTGATTATCTTCGAACGCGAAATACATTTCCTGCGGTCCTCCGACGCTCCATCTTTGCAGCGCGTACTCAGCGACCCATGGAATTTCGATAGGAGAAATGATCGACAGATCTTTCCAAGTCTTCTCGCGAAGTTCCTCACCGACTTTTCCACCGCGAATAATCAACGAGTATACTTTTGCGCCGTCGACGACCTTCACTTCGGCTTCCATGACCTTGAACGGAATCACTTTAGCGAACGCGCCTTTCAAAACATCGAGGCGGGCTTCGAACTCGGCTCCGGGCTTCGCTTCCCAAGCGACTTGCCCAGACACCGCGAACGTAGAAATAGAAAACCGACGTCGGTCCGGCGTCGGTCGATAGTGGGAAAAATTAATTTCGGGAACGTGCGAGCCAGAACCGTTGGACGAGCCGTTCGAAGTAGACATCAATCAACAACAGCTCTAGTGAGCCGTTGTATTGCCTTTGCTGATAACCGAACGACGAACATCCGCGCGCTGTTGTTTACGGCGATACTTTTCGATGTTCTCTGGATCGAGTTGGCCCGAATCGATACGCTCGCTCGCTAGTTTCCAAGCAGCGAGTGCGCGTTCTGCATCAACATCTTCCGCGCGCTCAGCAGTTTCTGCCAACACAAGAACACCATTTGGATTCACTTCGCAGTAACCCCAAGAAACGACGATCGCTTTGATTTCAGTCGTAGATTTCAGACGATAGCGAAGGACACCTGTCGACAACGTCGTCATCAGCGGCGCGTGGCCCGGCAAAATATTGAGCTCGCCTTTGAAACCGGGCACAAAAACTTCTTCGACTTCAACGTCCGTCAGAAGTTTTTTATCCGGAGTTACCAATGTGAGCTTCAGCGGCTTGTATGCCATTACGCCAACTTCTTCGCTTTTTCTTGTGCCTGTTCAATTGTTCCAACGAGGTAGAACGCCTGTTCTGGAAGCGCATCGTGTTTTCCATCGATGATCTCTCGAAAGCCACGAACAGTGTCTTTAACTTCGACGTACTGACCTGGAGTTCCGGTGAACTGCTCGGCAACGAAGAACGGCTGCGACAAGAAGCGCTGAACTTTACGAGCGCGGTTAACAACCGTTTTGTCGTCTTCCGACAATTCGTCCATCCCAAGAATCGCGATGATATCCTGAAGCTCGCGGTAACGCTGAAGCAAAGCCTGAACGTCGCGCGCTGTGCGGTAATGTTCTTCGCCAACGATCAACGGATCCAAGATGCGAGAAGTCGACTGCAGCGGGTGAACCGCTGGGAAGATCGCCATCGCAGCGATGTCTCGATCCAAGTTCGTCGTCGCGTCCAAATGGGCGAACGTAGTTGCCGGAGCTGGATCTGTATAATCATCCGCAGGAACGTAAACGGCCTGAACCGAAGTGATCGAACCTTTTTTCGTCGACGTGATTCGCTCTTGAAGCGCACCCATGTCCGTCGCCAGAGTTGGCTGATAACCAACGGCCGATGGAATACGTCCGAGAAGAGCCGACACTTCGGCACCCGCTTGAGTGAATCGGAAAATGTTGTCGACAAAGAAAAGAACGTCCTGACCGGCTTCATCGCGGAAATATTCCGCAACAGTAAGACCGGTCAAAGCAACACGCGCACGTGCTCCAGGCGGCTCGTTCATCTGACCAAACACGAGTGCGGTCTTTTTGATAACGCCCGACTCTTTCATTTCGGCCCAGAGATCGTTTCCTTCACGAGTTCGCTCGCCGACACCCGCGAAAACCGAGTATCCACCGTGCTGAGTCGCGATGTTGTTGATCAACTCTTGAATTAAAACGGTTTTACCGACACCGGCTCCACCGAAGAGACCGATCTTTCCACCTTTTACGTAAGGAGCGAGAAGATCGACAACTTTGATACCCGTGACGAGCATTTCTGCTTTCGTCGACTGGTCTTCAAACTTCGGTGCCTGACGGTGGATTTCCCACTGTACTTTTTCACCGATCGGACCCGCTTCGTCGATCGGCTCGCCGATGACGTTGATGATTCGGCCAAGGAC
The DNA here is from genome assembly GCA_043720435.1 of Bdellovibrionales bacterium. Taxonomy (GTDB): domain Bacteria; phylum Bdellovibrionota; class Bdellovibrionia; order Bdellovibrionales; family JAMPXM01. The sequence continues at coordinate 28 of JAYSST010000418.1, read as the reverse complement.
CGCGTCTCCAACTGGTGTCATAATCATC
>JAYSST010000417.1:0-3383 GCA_043720435.1 Bdellovibrionales bacterium | reverse complement strand
TGCCGTTGAAAATTGGCTTCAATTTGTCGTCAGCGTGGATCATGCGACGGTTAACTTTGTCCTGAAGACCGTGCTTGTGGATGTACTCCCACATTTTTTTAGCAACTTGTGGACGCGGAATTGGTTTCGCGCCAACGATCTCAGCTAGGAGAGCGCTTGGGTTCAGTGGAGCCATGAAGGCTGCGTTTGGCTTGCGCTTTGTTTTCGCGCCAGCAGCTTTAGCGGCTTTTTTTGGAGCTGCTTTTTTCGTTGTTTTCTTAGCGGCTTTTTTAGTCGCTTTTTTCGCAGCTTTCTTCGTAGCTTTTTTCTTAGCCATCGTGAATCTCTCCTTATGGAAGTCCCAGAATCATATCTGGTAGACTTTCGTTAATCTTACTTCTTCTAACTAGAACCTAAATCTGATCAGAACTTTCGTCGTTTACCTAGGGAAAAAACAGTGCGCGAGCGCATTTCTCCTAAGTCAAACGTCCGACATTGAGAATGATCAACCGAAGTAAACGGTGTTGTCCAAAGAAAAATACTAAAAATATGCAGATTTTCCGAGTGTGCGCGTTGTATCCGGGTCGATTTTCACTAGGAAACGAGGCGTTCGAGACTCCAAAATGCGGTCAAAGCCCCTAGGAGAGCGACGATCGCGACTGTTCCAAGAACGAACAATAACCCCTGAGAATCGGCTCCGTACCCTAGGGAAAAATGCATTATCATGGCAAAGGCCGACTGCAGAATGAGACACTTCGAAGTCACTCGTTGCACCCCCGGCCCAAATAATTCGGCCAATCGAGTCATCGCAAGTGGGTAACCCATCGCTATGGGGAAACCGAAACCGACAAGTGATAAGAGCCTAATCTCCTTAGTAAATCCGAGAGGCATGAAGCCAATTAAAAGAAACGGAAGCCCCAAAAAAAGCGAGAAATACAGGAGTTGCCTAGCCGATACTGGAAATTTGAAGAGGCCCAGCATCAATCGAGATGCCGTCATTGCTATGAAGTATCCTGCGAGCCACCGAGTCGCCGTCTCTACCGGAAATCCCCAGTCGCGCCTGGCTAGCAGTGTGAATCGGGTCGAAACCGAAATTTCCGCTATGACAAGCAGTGCGATCAGTAACGCTGCGACCCAAGGTGCCGCCTTCGCAACACTCCGATTCTCGACTTCAGACCGCACGTCCGCCGCCTTAGCTCGACCATTGCGTGACCGTCTTCCCGCGATGGTTCCCTCGAATATCACCAGAACACCGACGAATACCGAGGGTAGGCTTAAAAGCGCGAGCGAAAGCCGCCAGCCGTGCGTGGCGAGCAGCGAAATAAAGAGTGGCGCAGTGAATGACGAGATTCCGTACATGGTGTGGAGAAGTCCCATGGCGCGTTGACGATGTTCGGCCGGCGCATCCTGCACTGCTGCGTTCTGGCCGACGCCTAAACCTCCGAAGCCCACGCCAAGGACGGCACTAGCCACCAGCGTCCATTCGTACTGGGTCGCTTGAGATATTAGAAGTGCCCCACCCGCCATGACGAGCGTGTAGATGCCGACGAGCCGCATGGGGCTCGTATTACATAGGAACCGATAGAAGATCAGGTTGTGAACAAGCGAGGCGAAGGAAGCGACGAGAAAGAAGAGGCTGCCAATCGTGTCGCTAAGCGAGAATTCTTTGAGAATATCAGGGAAGACCGGGCCACGAGCATTATCCACAAGGCCAAGTGCGAAGAGACTCATCCACGCACCAACCACCGGCCATAGCCACGACTGCCAGAACGAAGTAGGAGTTTTAAGGCGAGTATCGGTCACAGGTAAAAGCCTAGACTTAAGACACGCTGCTATTCAACGGCTTAAACGTCCTTTCGCTCTTGGAAACTGGCCTACGGTTCGTCTCAAAAAGATCCGCTAGAGAATCATGGCAGCGAATTCGCAAGATCACTTTTTTGACGTACTCATCGATCGGATTATTACCGACGTCAAACGCGACTTCGAGGCAAGCCTACGCGAGCAAGAGTCTGATCGTCTGACAGAAGATGTGGCGTCGGCGCGCGATTCAATTTTTGACGAGCCTTCTAAAAAGCGTGCTCCACAGATGGACGATCTGGTTTCAAAAATGATTGGGTTTCGCTCTCGACTCGATTCTCAGACGACAAAGTCCGTTTATTCACTTTCGGCGCCGCGAAAATTTGATCAGGCCGAAATAAGAATCGGCGCAGCTTCTGCGAGCCGAATTAAGGCGACACCACGGTTTTCATCTAGCGAATCCGAAGTCGCATTTGCACTGGTGTTAAAATCCGGCGCCCAGTTTTACACTGAAGACATGATTGAAGGAGAAATCTCGCGCGAGGCTTTGAAACGTGAACGTCGCCGCGTGCTACTAACTCTTCACCCCGACCGCGTGCCCGAAACCGACCGCGTGCGCGCACACGATACATTTTTGTCTGCAGCCGAGGCATTCTCGATATTAGCCGAGAGTGCCAGCACATCGCGGGCCGCTTAAGCCGAGCGTCGCTGCTGTCCCGAAGCCTCTTAGTTGTTTGGTTTGTCTTCAGTGTCGCGCACGTTCAAGCAGGCCTCACGAACGGTCCGAGTTGGACGGTAATCGGTGCTGTGATTTCTCTTCCCTCCATCGAAACCGTGAGTCGACTCTGGCCCGTCAGGTCACCACGGCAAAGGCGGTCAGGTGGACTTCGGTAACGTTGATCATGATGGGCGTTGGATACCGGGTCGTTTTTCTACTGTTTGGCGATACGGCGAGCTGGGAGTTACGATTGGCGGCAGACGGGGCGCTCCTGATTTTGAGATTCGCAATGGAACGTCGGCGATTCTAGAACCGAACATAACGGTCTCGGTTATGTCGATCATAGATCGACAACCCGGCTACGGGATGTCGGCAGCTGGGCACATAACTATGCCTCTGTGTATGAACCTGTTTGGTAGTTACTGAATCTTTTTATACCTGAAACGTTTCGGCTGCAGAGCTGCTTCCCCAAGACGTTTTTTGCGGTCTTCTTCGTACTCGCTAAAGTTGCCGGTAAAGAAGTTCACCACGCCTTCGCCTTCAAAGGCCATGATGTGGGTACAGATACGATCGAGGAACCAGCGGTCGTGCGAAATCACAACCGCACAGCCGCCGAATTCGAGCAACGCCTCTTCGAGCGCGCGCATCGTATTGACGTCGAGATCGTTCGTCGGCTCATCGAGCAGCAACAAGTTTCCGCCAGTTTGCAAAACTTTTGCCATCTGAACGCGGTTACGTTCTCCACCTGAAAGATCGCCGACTTTTTTCTGTTGGCTATCGCCGCCGAAATTAAATCGCGACACGTAGGCACGCGACGGCATTTCACGGGTCCCGACCATCATAAGATCGTTTCCTCCGGTGATCTCTTCGAACACAGTTTTACCTGGGT
>JAYSST010000416.1:0-3386 GCA_043720435.1 Bdellovibrionales bacterium | reverse complement strand
GTTACGAGACCAAACAAGAACAAATCGCTCGGGCCGCTGAAGCTGGTGAAGCTGCTGGTCCGTTGATCGTTGAAGAAGAGGGCGTGGCCGAGTCTCTTGCCGCTTTGACTGCTGAAGGCTCTGGTTTAGCAGCTGAAGGTTCGGCTGATGGGTCGCTCGACGCCGATGGACTTCCGGTCGACGACGGCGGTTCGCTCGACAGCGAAGATGGCGTCACCGACGAACTAGCAGTGAAGCCCGACTTCGAAGACGATGACGGCGACATAGACGATGACTCCTACGCTAGCGCGTCGGATAAAGCGGTCGACGGCGACGTTTGATGAGACCGGGCACCTTCGCGGAGCGATGGCTGAGTCCCACGCGAGTTCTCAAAGCCGTGCTTTCGGTATTCCTGGTTTACCACTTTCTTGCGATTTTCATTTTACCTATGGGAAAAGGGCTCTTGATTCGGGAGCTCGGTCGCCATTTTTATACCTACGCAAATGTGTTTGGGCTGAACACCTCGTGGCAATTTTTTTCGCCAGGGCCAAGTCCGATTTTTTATCTCGAATACAGTTTCACCTACCCAGAAGTTGGTGAGGACTCGTTTGAAATGAGCGAACCCCAGCTCTTGCCCGAAAAGAGAAGTGGTTTCGGTGTGAGCGACTTTTACAGCCGCCGACTTTACTCCATGCGATTTTTGTCGCTCGATGACGGCCGTCTCGAAAAATACCTGGCACCTTGGTTGTGCCGGCAAGATCTGCGCGCCGAGACCGTCACGGTTCGACAGAAATTTGGCGAGATACAAGCCGTCGAACGACACCGAGGCGAAATGGGTGCCGATAGTTTTTCAGAAATGTCGGATCCGCTCGATCTGCCACCGAAGACCTTTCGCTGCGTGAGGGATTCATGATCTCGCGGCTCGCACGTGATCTTACAAGCAATATGCGATTTCAATTTCAGGGTGCGACGCGGGCGCTCGACCGGTTCTTCTTTGAGTTTTCTTCGCCACTAGCGCTTGCCGCTTTCCGCTGGATGTTTGGCCTGACATTGCTTTTGAATGTCGTACTTCGGATGGTGCACACCGAGTTCTATTTTACGGATCTCGGTGGGGTGCCGACCGAAGGTGCGCTTGATATGTTGCCGGGCTACTTTCAACCTCCAGTCGAAATTTATCCGACGACACTGGGTGCTGCTTGGGGTTTTCAGATCGTCGAAACCGCGGCGATTTTGCTAGGTACGATCGGCGTGTTTGGTCGGATCGGTTCGCGCCTAGTTTGGTCCGTCGTTTATTTCTGCCACATGGCATTGATGCAGCGAAATTATTCGATCGTGTACGGCGCCGACATGATTAGCTCGTTTTGGCTTTTTGGACTCTGTTTTATGGACTCGAGCGAACGGTTGTCGGTGCGCGAATGGCTCGCCTCGCGACGTCGCGGGGCCCGCGCCGGGGGTATCGGTCACGGCGCCGTTTCCGGCCGGGTGACCGATACCAGTCGGCGCTCAATGTTTCCGGTTTTCGAACCAGCGTGGTCACGGATTTTAACCAGCGTTGGTCTCCGCCTGATCCAAATTCAGCTCTGCGTGATCTATATGTACACTGGCTTCGAGAAACTAAAAGGTAATGACTGGTGGGATCAGACGGCCGTCTGGAAAGTTCTCGGCAACGAACAGCTGATGATGGCTGATCTCAGCTTTTTAAGAAACGCTCCACTCATCATCGGCCTGGCAACGTGGGGCACCGTGCTCTTCGAGGTCTATGCACCTGTTTTGTTCTGGCCGCGCGCAACTCGAAAATGGATGTTGATGGCCGGTTGGTTACTTCACGTCGGTATTGGCCTTACGATGGGCCTGTATATCTTTAGTCTGACGATGATGTCCGCTTACTTGCTGTTCCTGGATTCTCGCTGGCTCGAGGGCAAGCTCGTAAAACGCTTTTGAATATTCGCCTCTAAAAACACATGTTGGTCCGGCCGTCGGTTCGGACCGTCCGCGAGCCACCTGCTGCGCCTGTCTAAAACCCGGCCGCTTCGTGCACCGCCTTCGCCTTGGAGGTATCGGTCACATGACTCGAACACGGTTACAATTACTCGCTGGAAAATCGAAGTTCAAACCCATCACGGATCCACTTTCCTACGGCGGATCATTGCGAAAGCGAAGATGCGGGCGAAGAGAACGGCCGATTTCATCTCGATCTCCGATTCATCTCGTCTTCAAGGCGAATCGGACAGTACTGAACGGCGGATTCCGGAGTCCGCGCAGCTTCATATTGATTCACGAACTTCACGTTCGATACGCAAAACGTTTTTATGTTCGTACTGAGAGAATGACTGTGCAGGGAGATCACCTCCATCTGATTGTTCGAGTCTCCCGCCGAAGTTTGTTTCAAGCATTCCTACGTGTGTTCTCCGGACAAATCGCGCAGCGTTTTCAGAACGAGGGACTTACTATCGTTAAGTCGGTGACCGGTACCCCACTAAAAAAGCTAGACTGTAAACTGTGGCAAAGTCGGCCATTTACGCGGGTCGTGAAAGGTTACCGAGCGTACGTGACGATCAAAAACTACTTACAGCTGAACGAAAAAGAAGCGCTGGGAAAAATTCCGTATCGAAAAGCACGACTCTCGGGGTTGTTACGTGAAGAGTGGGACAAATTGTGGAGCTGACCGCGTGCCATCAATATCAGCTAGGGAGATAGATTGACGCGATTTGGTCGGCGATTTTGACGCCGTCGCAAGCAGCCGAGGTGATTCCTCCAGCATAGCCTGCACCTTCTCCTGCTGGATAAAGTCCTGCGTGTGACAGAGATTCCAAATCGTTAGACGAGCGAGTCATGCGCACTGGGCACGATGTTCGTGATTCGATTCCGTGAAATTGTGCATGTTCCGAGATGAAACCTTTCATCTTCGAATTGAACTGCTGAAGCGAGTGTCGCATTCGGTCAACCAAGTCCTTTGGCATAATCTGATCGAGACGAACGGCCGCGACGCCGCTCGGGCTACTGGTCGGCAGTGTCGGACCGATCTTTCCATCGAGAAAATCAACAACACGTTGAGCCGGAATCGCGTGCGGAGACGCGCGACCAGCGCGGGCTTCGTTTTGAACGGCGTTAAACGCGGAGCTCTCGAGCTCCCGTCGAAACGCCAGACCTCGAAAAAGTGGAAGGGTATCGGTCACCGGTACAGGTCTTCGCGGTGAAGCCGAGGCGTGACCGGTACCCCCAAGGTGACCGGTACCCCCAAAACGTTTTTCGTGGTCGATGGAAATGACGATCGCCGAGTTTGCGAACGGCGAGTTGCGATTGTAGTTGGACATTCCGTTGGCCACAATTCCGTCGGGCTCGGTGCCGCTTGATAAAACGTACCCGCCCGGGCACATGCAAAAAGAGTAAACGCCGATACCGGTGCG
>JAYSST010000415.1:0-1402 GCA_043720435.1 Bdellovibrionales bacterium | reverse complement strand
CCAATCGGCTCTTTTTGGTTGTTGATCAAAACTGCAGAATTATCGTCGAAGCGAATGAAAGTACCATCTGCACGACGAACTTTACGTTTCGTGCGAACAACAACGGCTTTCGCCACGTCGCCCTTTTTGACTTTCGATTGCGGCATCGACTCTTTGATCGAAACGACAATGATGTCGCCGACCGAAGCGTATCGACGGTGTGACCCACCGATAACTTTGATACACATAACTTCTTTTGCTCCAGAGTTATCAGCGACTCGGAGGCGAGTTTGCATTTGAATCATTGATTCATTCCAATCTGCATCATGCGTTCACCTCTTGAGTACGACGGCCGGCTTGAACAACTTCTTTCAGTGCCCAACGTTTTGTTTTGCTAAGCGGACGAGTGTGCACGATGCGCACGATATCGCCAGTTTTCGCTACGTTCTTCTCGTCGTGGCATTTGAATACCGAGCTACGACGCATGAACTTTCCGTATTTTTTATGACGGATCAGACGATAGATTTGAACAGTAATAGTCTTTTGCATTTTATCGCTAACGACTTCACCGACAACTTCAATCGAACGACCGCGTCCAGCTGTTTCAGGTCTTTTCATATATTAACCCTTCTTCGCTTTCGCAGCAGGCTTCGAAGTCGGCTTTTTGACAGCCGTTTTCTTTGCCACTTTGTGCGCTGGTTTCGCTCGCGAGGGAGCTGCTGCTGCAGTCTTCTTCGGAGCGGCCTGGTTAGCACCTTTTTTAGCTAACAAAGTCATTGCCGTGTTGAGACGGGCGATGTCTTTGCGAGCCGCACGAATCACCATCTGATTCGGGAGCTGACCGAGCGTGTTCTTCATACGAGCATCAAACATTTCTGTTTGAAGCTGCTTCTTCTTCTTCATGATTTCTTTGGCCGTGAGACCAGAAATTTCTGAGTAAAACATCATCTACTCCCGAGCCAAAAACTTGGTTGCTAGCGGTAGCTTGTGCGAAGCAAGACGGAATGCTTCGAGAGCCTGCTCACGCGTAACACCGTTGATTTCAAAAATAACTTGTCCTGGTTTCACAACCGCAACCCACATCTCTGGGTTACCTTTACCCGAACCCATTCGTACTTCGGCTGGCTTTCGCGAAACCGGTTTGTGTGGGAACGCGCGGACCCAAACTTTACCACCACGTTTTACCGAGCGGCTGATTGCGATACGGCTGGCTTCGATTTGACGCGAAGTCAGAGCGCAATCCTCTGCAGCCTGAAGACCGAAGTCTCCGAACGCTACGAAGTTAGATTGAGTCGCAAAACCTTTGCGACGACCTTTGTGACTCTTACGAAATTTTGTACGTTTAGGACTTAACACGGTTCGCCTCGTCAGCTTCTCGCTGAGTCATGATGTCACCTTTGTAGATCCAGGTCTTCACACCGAT
>JAYSST010000414.1:0-1403 GCA_043720435.1 Bdellovibrionales bacterium | reverse complement strand
ACTTTACGAATCGGGCTATAAAGAGCGTCAACACCGATGAAGCCGACTGGCAACTGGTGAGCGTTCTCGTCAGCCGATACATAACCGCGACCGAACGTAACGAACAGCTCGCAGCTAAACTTTGCGTTTGGTCCGAGCGTGCAGATCACTTGATCTGGGTTCAAGATTTCGACTTTGTCGTTCACCTGAATGTCTCGCGCCGTAACAACGCCTGGGCCAGACTTCGTAATACGAAGAGTCTGAGCCTCTGGGCTGTGTTGTTTGAAACGCAATTGCTTCAGGTTTAGGATAATGTCAGTCACGTCCTCGCGAACGTCTGGCATCGTCGAAAACTCGTGAAGAATTCCTTCGAATTTCACTGCCGACACGGCCGAACCCATCATCGAGCTCAGCAAAATTCGTCGCAGCGAGTTTCCAAGCGTTACGCCGTAGCCACGCTCGAGCGGACGGATAATGAACTTCCCGTATTCATCCGACAGCGTTTCGCGTTCTACTTCGTATCCCTTAGGCTTAATCAGGTCGCGCCAGAACTTGTAGTAATGTTCTTGCATGCTTCCGTGGCTGACCCCGTGGTTATGACCTTGCACTCTATGTCTCCTAGCCTAAACGTCTCATTATTTACTTAAAGCTTGCCTCGAAACCAACCGATCGCGAGCCACTCGAGGAGTCGCAATCGAAACGCGCCACTCAAAAGTGCTATCGCGAGTAGTATTCGACGATCATGTTCTCTTCGACAGCCAACGTGATGTTCTCACGGCTCGGAGCATCTTTCACAGTGCCCTTGAAGGCTCCGTGATCGGCTTGCAACCAACCTGGAATTTCACGTTTCTGAGCACTATCGATTCCCGCAAGAATCTTGTTAATGCCGCGGCTACCTTCGCGAACTTCAATCACATCACCCTTGTCTACGTTGAAACTTGGGATGTTGTTCTTAAGTCCGTTCACTACGAAATGGTCATGCTTAACAAGTTGCCGCGCTTCGCGACGGCTCGATGCAAAACCCAGCGTGTAAACTACGCTATCGAGACGTGTCTCGAGCAGGCGAAGAAGTTCGGTTCCGGTAACACCACGACGACGATCCGCCTCGTGGAAATACTTACGGAACTGCTTCTCGTAAACTCCGTAGTAACGCTTTGTCTTCTGCTTCTCACGAAGCTGAAGCGCGAACTCCGAGAATTTCAAACGGCTTTGACCGTGCTGTCCTGGAGGATATGGACGACGTTCAAACGAGCACTTATCTGTAAAACAACGGTCGCCCTTCAAGAAGAGCTTTACGTTTTCGCGACGGCACAATCGGCAGACGCTTTCGTTAATGCAACTCACAGTTTAACTCCCAATTAGATGCGGCGGCGCTTGGGCGGCCGGCATCCGTTATGAGGAATGGGAGTCACGTCACGCATAGT
>JAYSST010000413.1:0-1404 GCA_043720435.1 Bdellovibrionales bacterium | reverse complement strand
CGATTATCGACTGGGACGACAGAGCGGACTCACTGCGGGCGCTCGCCGAATTTAATCGCGACCGAATTCGCTAACCAGGGATTTATCGATGAGAATCGACATTTGGTTGGTTGAAAACGGAATGGCGTCGTCGCGACAGAAGGCGCAAGAATTGATCAACACCGGACGAGTCGTTTTCACTGCCGCGAACGGTGAAACGAAACACATTAAAAAATCGAGCACCTTGGTCGACGACGCACTTGCGGCAAAGATTCGCGTCGAAGCGTCCGACGGACCCGAGTTCGTGTCTCGCGGTGGCCAAAAACTCTTCGGTGCCGCCAAGGTTTTGGGAGTTTCGTTTTTATCGAAATCTGTACTCGACGTGGGAATCTCCACCGGGGGTTTTGCGGACTGCGCCCTGCAGTTGGGTGCTAAGCGAGTCGTCGGAATTGATGTGGGGCACGGACAGCTCGCCCAAAAGCTGGCCGCGGACTCTCGGGTGACGCTATTCGAAGGCGTCAACGCGCGGGATCTTTCAAGAGAAGACGGTGTGCTGCGTGCGCGCATCCTTGCGGCGAACGAAAATCGAAAATTCGAAACAGCAGTGGTCGACGTTTCTTTCATCTCGCTCAAAATGGTTTTGCCGGCGATCGTCGGTTTTCTAGCTGAGTCTGGGCAATTAATTGCTCTGGTAAAGCCACAGTTTGAAGTCGGCCGCGAGGGAATTGGCAGAAACGGAATTGTCAAAGACGTGAAACTTTATCCGCGCGTCGAAGCATCGATAAGAGATGTTTGTGCTTCGCTCGGACTTAAGGTGGAATCGTGCATCGAGAGTCCGATCCTCGGTTCGGACGGCAACAGGGAGTTTTTCATCCATGCAACAGTTCCGCAGCTCGGCCTTTTTTAATCTCGCGGTCGCCGTTTCTTTGCTTGCTGGTTGCCAGAGTCTCAAGACACGAGACGACGTTCCAGTGAAAAAACCTTCTGACGTGCGTGGAGCCGACGGAAAGATCTTAGTTCCGACGCCACCGCCAATTGTGACAAGTCTTCCCGAAGTCGGGGATGAAGGGGCCGATGCGCTGCCTCGCCCGACTCCCGTTCCGCCGATTGCCGGACCAGAAACGTTTTTATCAAAAGAACTTCCAAAAATTGGCGTGATACTTGGACCTGGTGGAATGAAGTCCTTCGCTCACATCGGAGTTTTAAGAGAATTCGCCCGCGCCCGAGTTCCGATTCACGCCATCGCAGGTCTCGAGTGGGGATCGATGATGGCCGCAATGTACGCCGAAAAAGGTTTGGCAAACGATGTCGACTGGAAGGCGTTTCGCATGAAAGATGGCGACATCTCTTCGGGCGGGGTGCTTCGTGCTTACCGCCTGCGGTCGATGGCCGATTTCGATTCTTATTTGCAAACCGTTTTTCCGA
>JAYSST010000412.1:0-1404 GCA_043720435.1 Bdellovibrionales bacterium | reverse complement strand
CTCAATTCAAATTTCATGTTATCGCGCAAGTAATCAAAACCGAGCTCGTTGTTTGTGCAGTACGAGATGTCAGCCGCGTACGCAGCTTTTTTCTGTGCGTCACTCTGCCCGTGCGAAATCACATCTGTTGAAAGACCCAGCCAACCGTAAAGCCGGCCCATCCACTCGGCATCGCGAGCTGCAAGGTAATCGTTAACGGTAACGATGTGTACGCCTTTACCTTCGAGAGCGTTCAAGTATGCAGCTAAAGTCGCGACGAGGGTTTTACCTTCTCCAGTACGCATTTCTGCGATGGAACCGCGATGTAAAATCATTCCACCGATGAGCTGCACATCGTAGTGGCGCATGCCAAGAACACGTGAACTTGCTTCGCGACAGACAGCGAAAGCTTCGGGCAAAAGTGCATCGAGCGTTTCGCCTTTTGCGATTCTTTCTCTAAAAATTGCGGTTTGGCTTTGTAGCTCGGAATCACCCATCGCTTTGTAACGAGGCTCGAGCGAATTGATCTGCGTGATAACAGGTCCAAGTCGCTTCATTTCGCGAGCGTGAGCCGTGCCGAATACTTTTGTCAGGACTGCGTTAATCATCCCGATACAATAGCCTTTCCACCGCTATCAAGGCACCCCTCAAATTGAGTTTTTAAGGCCTTTTTTCGATCCGGACCTGCCGAAACAGTTCGAAGACTGAAATCGCGACCGCGTTCGATAAGTTGAGGCTGCGGATTTCGCCTGGCATCGGCAGGCTGATGACCCGGTCGGCTCGCTTCGTCACCCGGTCGATCTGCGCCCGCGTTAAACCCGTGGTTTCTTTTCCGAAAACCAGCCAGTCGCCCCGCTCAAACTCCACATCGAAAATCGAAGTCGTCCCCCAAGTTTCCACAAAAAAGACCCGGTCCGGCTTTGCGGCTAGACCCGAGAGGCCCGCGACGTGCTCGGCCCATGCGTCGAAACTTTCATGAATGTCGAGAGCTAGATGATTCCAATAATCAAGACCGGCCCGCTTGACCCGAGCTTCGGTAATTTCAAATCCGAGTGGTTTTACGAGATGAAGTTCTGAGTCAGTCCCCACGCAAGTACGGCTGACGTTGCCCGTATTCTCGGGAATGAGCGGCTCGATCAAGACGACGCGGCAAAGCGGCGCCGGCAGGCTGCGTTGCGGCGGCAAAAATGGAGAAACCTCAGGCGGATTTTTCGACATCCAAATCGGTGTATCACGAGTCGAAACTCTAGTCTCCTACCGTACACATCAATCGAGCCATGAAAGGTTCGCCAGTCTCGCGGCTTTCTTTTGACTCATCTCGGATCCGCTCCTAGTTTGAACTCCCGGGTAGACATAACAAGACATGAAGAAAATCGAAGCCATCATCAAGCCCTTCAAATTGGACGATGTTGTTGAAGCTCTTTC
>JAYSST010000411.1:0-3398 GCA_043720435.1 Bdellovibrionales bacterium | reverse complement strand
TCCCGCAAAAAGCCCGGATTGGACTTGTCGGAGCCAACGGTGCTGGAAAATCAACACTGTTAAAAATTATTGCGGGACTAACAAAAGCAGATTCGGGCGACGTCGTATCTGGACGTGGTGTTCGCGTTTCGTTGCTCGAGCAAGATGCACATTTCCCACCCGAGCAAACAGTCCGCGAGGCGCTCGTCGTAGCGCTCGAAACGGCAGGCATTGATCCGTACGATCCACAGGTCTTGAAGCGTACGGATCAGACGCTTTCTAAAATTAAATTATCTCCCCTTGAAGATCGCGCCATTGGTGAACTCAGTGGAGGTTGGCGCCGTCGTGTGCAATTGGCTGCGGCGCTCGTCACCGAGCCCGATTTATTGTTACTCGACGAACCGACGAATCACCTCGATACCGAATCAATCCTTTGGCTCGAAGATTTTTTGACCGACGGTAACGTCGCGTTCATGGTCATTTCTCACGATCGTTTATTCCTGACGAGGACAGTCGACTTCATTTACGAGCTCGATCAACGTCATCCGAACGGAATTTTGGTCGTTGAAGGAAGTTTTGCGACATATCTGGATCGCAAGGCGGAATTAATGGCAGGCCTTGGCGAGCGCGAGAAAAAACTCGCAAATAAATTGCGTCGCGAGACCGAATGGCTTCGGCGCGGAGCTAAAGCGCGACAAACGAAGCAACGCGCGCGCATTGAAAATGCCGACGAACTCTCTCAAGAAGTTTCACGTCTCAAAACACTGAATCGCAAAAGCCGTCTCAACTTGGCGTTTGACGACGGAGGACGGTCGCCAGAAAAGCTGATCGTCGCAAAAGGCTTATCGAAGGTTTTCACGACGCCTGAAGGTTTTGAAAAGGAACTCTTCGCAGATCTCGATTTGATCATCACGTCGCGGTCACGAATTGGTCTTTTAGGAAAAAACGGTTGCGGAAAAACGACACTGATCAAAGTTTTGATTGGCGAAGAAGAGCAGACGACAGGCAAAGTCGTGCGTGCGGAGAAGCTGCGGGTCGTGCACTTCGAACAAGGTAGGGACTCGATCAATCTCGATCTCTCGTTAATTAAGAATCTCGCACCTGAAGGCGACTCGGTGATGCTTCAAGGCCGCTTAATGAACGCGAAAGGTTACCTCCAAAAGTTTAATTTTCGATCGGAACAAGCTGATCTACCCGCGAGCCGCCTTTCGGGTGGCGAACGCGCACGATTGCGGATTGCTCAAATTTTGCTCGAGCCCGCTTCGCTTTTAATACTCGACGAACCAACGAATGATCTCGACTTCGATACTCTCGAAGTTCTTGAGGAAGCCCTCGACGAATACTCAGGAGCTGTTCTGATCGTAAGTCACGATCGAACCTTTCTCGACAACGTTACCGACGAACTCTGGGCCTTCGGAACACCCGATGCTCCACGCTTGACGAAATACGCCTCGTACTTGCAATGGGAAATCGCCCGCGCGAATTGGCCACCAGAAAAAGATCGACCGTTGACTGCAATGCCGTCGTCGGGAGCACCCGGCACAAAATCGGGAGCGAAGATTTCATTCAAAGAGAAATTCGAGTTTGAACAGATGGAGAAGCTGATCGCCGTATCAGAAGCAGAACTTGCACGGCTCGAGGCCGTCGCGTCGACAGCGCCCGCTGCGGAACAATCAGCCGCCTACGCCAAACTTGCTCGGCAGCAAACCGAAGTTGATAAGCTTTTCGCGAGATGGGCCGAGTTGGAATCGAAAATAAAAGGCTCGACCTAGGACACACTCTGGATCGCCTCGAACTGAGACCAGCACTCGTTTTGAACGTCCTAAAATACGGCAATCGCTCGGGAATTCTTTAGGGAAACGCCCGTTCGACCGAATAATAAGTGTGCTGCAATTTCTTACTCAACGAACGTCTAGCGAAGTAACCTTAGCTGCTGGTTTCAGCCTAATGGCCGCTATTTTATTTTCGGGTTCTGCGATCTTCTCGGTTCAAAAAGGGCGGATTTTCGCAACTTCCGCAGTCGCAACAAATGCCGAAGTTGTCGAGATCCTCAAAGAGGAGAAGCCGGCTTCGTCGCAAACATCGGCGTTCTCGAACGACGTGACGCCTCACTCAAATTCCGACCGATTCAACATGGTTCCAGTCTTTCAATACAAAGTGCACGGCGCCGTTTTCGAACGACGGGCGGAGCCGCGATATTTGGCATCTGATGTCTCCTATTCGGTCGGCGATACGACCGTCATCTACTATAATCCCGAGAACCCATCTGAGATCCGCGACATCCTCCGGTCGGAAGCTTCGACGGCACCGACCGTTTTCGGTGGATTCGCTGCTGTTGCTTGGTTTCTTTTCGCTGCGTTTTCTATTCATTCATTTCGGCTGATGCGATTTGAAGCGGGTGGACGCAGACCTATACCGGCACCAATGACAGAAACAAAGTGTCTTTTCATCGCGCTTGAAGCCACCAACGAACGAGTACAGAGTGCTCGCATGATCCGTTTGATATGCCGATGGATTCATCCCGAGACCGGTGTCGAGTGGCTCCTTCGCAGTGCAAGTATTCACCCGACTGAGATCCCGGGGGATCTCGAGCTGGGCGCAGTTATCTCATGCAAAATTGATTTTGAAAACCCGCTGACTCACGAAGTGATGTGGGAGCTCCCGAAGCCGACGTCTCGTCTCAACAGTCCGCGGCCCGCAGTAGCGTAACGAACGTTCGCTAGCGCATTCCCAAAAATGACATTGCATACAGCAACGAGGCGACAACAATCGAGTGATTGATCTCGCCCGAGTGGATCTTGTCATAGACTTCATTAACGGGAAGCTGAACGACTCGGATATCTTCATAGGGATCCGGAGTTGGCTCGGCCAATTTGCGACAGCCGAATCCAACGTAGGTCCACATGGCGTTGTTCTGCATCGCTGGATTTGGATAGTGTTTTCCGACAAGACGAATATCGTCAGGAACAAAACCAGTTTCCTCTGCGAGTTCGCGCATCGCAGCTCGCTTCGGATCTTCGCCGCTTCCTCGGTCCATTGATCCGCCAGGTATCTCGAGGTGAACAAGTCCACTCGCGTGCCTGTACTGCTCGACTAAAATAATTTTTCCATCGAGAGTAACGGGAACTATATTCACCCAGTCCGGAAACTCCATGACGTAATAGCGTGGCATCACTCGCCCGTCTGGCATCAAACACTTGTCTTCTCGCAAGCGAAACAGGCCTGCGGTTAAAAGTTCCTTCGATTCGAGCGCCTTCCAATCGAGGCCTCGATCAAGTTTAGGTGGTGTGCTGGGTGGACTTTTTGCCGAGCTCATGACTTCATCTTGACCCGCGTGGGCTCGATCGTCCAGTTTGAGCGCCTATGACTGACGCGCCTGAACAAGCCTCGCCTTCCGAAATAGCTACGTCCCCATCTAC
>JAYSST010000410.1:0-1411 GCA_043720435.1 Bdellovibrionales bacterium | reverse complement strand
GCTCGTTTCGGCCGAAATGGCCGTACGATGCGGTTTTCAGGTACCGAGGCTTCATGAGGTCGAAACGTTCGATGATGGCTGCGGGCTTCAAACTCCATAGCTCGCGGACCGCTTTCACCAAAAGTTCGCCACCTACTTTGCTGGTGCCAAAGTCGTTGATCATTAACGACACCGGTTCTGCGACGCCGATCGCATATGCGACCTGCACGAGGCAGCGTTCTGCGAGTCCTGCGGCGACAATATTTTTAGCGATGTGACGAGAAGCATACGCCGCGGAACGATCGACCTTCGATGGATCTTTTCCAGAGAACGCTCCGCCGCCGTGGGCGCCATGCCCACCATAGGTGTCGACGATAATTTTTCGTCCGGTCAAACCGCAGTCGCCGTGCGGACCGCCGATAACAAAACGTCCCGTTGGATTGATGTGGAATTTTGTTTTCGAGTCGATCCACTGTGCCGGAATTGTTTTACGGATAATTTCGTTGATCACGTATTCGCGAAGAGTTTCGTTTTTCACATCGGGCGTGTGCTGAGTCGAAACAACGACCGCGTCCACACGTTTTACTTTACCGTCGACGTATTCAACCGTGACTTGGCTTTTTGCGTCTGGCCATAGGAAATCGACGACTTTTGACTTTCGCGCCTTCGAAAGATTCTTCAGAATCTCGTGCGACATCGCAATCGATAGCGGCATCATTTCAGGAGTTTCGTTGACCGCATATCCGAACATTAATCCCTGATCGCCCGCGCCCTGCTCGCCACCTTGTGCTGTGTGTGAATCGACTCCGGCCGCGATATCGCGACTTTGTGCGCCGAGGGTGACCATCACGGCGCAGCTGTTTCCATCGAAACCTTTTTCGCCGCTATCGTAACCGATGTCGGTCACGACTTTGCGAACGACGTCCGCGATATTTACATAAGCTGACGTAGTGACTTCTCCCGCGACCACGGCGACGCCGGTTGTGATCAAGGTTTCGCAAGCAACACGAGCCTTCGGATCTTTCGCGAGCATGGCGTCGAGCACGGCATCACTAATTTGATCCGCGACTTTATCTGGGTGACCTTCGGACACGGATTCGCTTGTGAACAGGTAATTTTTCATGCCCACACAGCTATCAAGCTGGGGGCTGGCTGGTCAAAGGGCTTTCACGACAAAGCGCGCCTAGAAATTTCAGGTGGCGCGCCTTCAGCAAATACTCATCTTTTCGCTCTCGAGCTGTCGCTTAGCCGGTCTTTTTCAGCGGCTTTTGGAAGTCGCTCTCAAGTCGTGGCGTGAGACGAGCCAGCTTGCCTTCAACTCCACGCTCGGGTCGGCGATGGTTGATATCGTGAGTGCGGCGTCGGTCTTTAGAGAGTTGCCGCTGCAGTTTATTCACGCACATTTCGACTGACCGATAAAAATCATCGGACG
>JAYSST010000409.1:0-3407 GCA_043720435.1 Bdellovibrionales bacterium | reverse complement strand
TGAAGATTATGCAGAAATGCGGGTACTTAAACTCTCGATACGCACTCAAGTGGCTCTATACCCAAAACGAGTGACTCCACAAAAAGAAGAAAGAGGCCAGGAGACGTCTAAACACTGGTCGATTTGTGCGACTTTAACATCGACTCGCGTAGGGTGAGCTCCTGGGCGAATTTGAGTTGGTCGGTCATTTGCATTTTATTTGGCTGTCCAGCATCGGTCTCGAGGGGGTTGTCGTGGAACGCATGTTTAAAAGTTTCATCATTCTTGGTTTGTCGGCAGTAGCAATTGTCTGCTTTCAGAACTGTTCGAATGTCGCTTTCAGCGCGGGAACACCTGATACCGTTTCAAAAATTGGTAATGCCAATGAAGGCGGGGTAGAAACTCCGGCAACTGACACTGAGTTGCGAGCAACCTGCTTGAACCTAAAAAACAATCAGTCGAATCTCATCGCAATTGGCAACGGCGGAAGTATTGCTGACGTAAATGGTAATACGATTCTCAAGGCCGCTGGTAACATTGCGACGGTTGCGCGAGTACACGGTAACTTCAATATTCTCGGTACCGTGGTTGACGGTACCATTGGTGTGATCGATGCCTCTCACGGAAACATCATTGTTTGCGGTATGAACGTAGGCAAGATCACGAACTACTCGCATGGGAATATTATCGTCATTGGTGGAGACGTCGGCGATGTCGAGACCTTCAACGGAAACCTACGACTTGTTGACGGACAGATTCTTGGAACAATCAGCAATTCAAATGGGAACATCGCCGGCAATTAATTTGCGAAGGAGTTGTTAACTGAAAAAGTTCGTCGTTTGCGACGGGCTTTTTTTTACGCTTTTGTGTCGTCTTCATACCACAAGTCCAACAACGCTTTTCTGTCAATTTTCTCGCTCGCCGTACGCGGAAAACTTTTTACGAAGGCGATTTCGTCCGGAATTTTGTAGGATGCAAGGTTTGACTTACAGAACTCGATGATCTCCACAGAATCAACAGTCACATCATCTCGAAGCTGAACGAACGCTTTTAGCAGCGTCTGCCGGGTGTCTGCTGGAGCCGCTGGCTTCGCTACGACGGCTGCGTCGGCGACACCGTTGATTTCCGCAATCACGAGTTCGAGCTCTCTCAGGTGAAATCTCGCTTCGAAACGTTTGATCATGTCGTCGTTTCGACCCAGGTAGTGAAATCCATCTGTCTTGCGCACAAAGAGATCGCCTGTTCGCACGCCTTGGGCACCGGGAGCGCTCGTGACGTCGCCGAAGTAACCCATCATTTGGCCGGCGCCCGCATGCACGAGTTGACCGTCATCATCGATAGTTGCAGAGACACCTTTGATTGGCAGGCCCTGGGATTCATTTTCGATGTCGCGACAGATCAGAGTTCGAAACGTTTCTGTCTGCCCATAAGTGCGGATTATTTCTGCGCCTGGAAAAAGCTGTGCAAGTTTAAGAAGGAATCGTCGCGGCAATGTTCCACCTGAAACCGTGATGTATCTTAGTCCACGAACCGGCGGTGAATTTAAGGCAAGGATCTGAGTCCACATTAACGGTGTACCGGTGGCGCCCGTGATCCCCGGCTCGCAAAGGCTTCGCCGCGCCGATGTTGCATAAAGACCTGCTTCTAATGCTGGAAGCGGCGCTAGACTAACATCCCGATTACGAAAACGAAATCCGACTCATTTATTTCACTTATCTGCGAGAGAAGGAATTTTCTCGCGGCCAAAAGTATCTAACGGCGTTGGCAGCTAAGAGTAAACATGCAGATTTAGCCATAACTCTTGGCACTTTGCTTCGACTCGAAGTTTCGCATGACGATCTTCAGCAACGCGCCCGAGTCATGGCAGATCTGTATGGCTACTTGGCCGAATCGAAAGATCGTCGATGGGCGCTTAAAGCAAGTCTGTGGCTAAAAAAGAAGAACGGAGACGCTAAAGAATTCAGTCGGCTCCTTTCAGATATGCCCCCGAAGATTTCGCGGCAACCACTGAGTTTAACTGCTTCGAATTTACGAGCGATCGCGAAGCCTCGATTGCCTCTGGCAGCCGGGTTGTTGTCCTTCAATACCCAACCGACCATGTCGAAGTTTTGCGAGACGTGTTTCACAACCAACTCGAGTGGGTAACACTTCTTGAAGCGCGGAAATGGATTATTGACGGCACTCCGGAACAGATAATGAACAATGTAGAGGACGACATCGAACACGTGAGTGGGACCGGAGCCAAGCTGATAGCGGCCAAACTCAAAGCTGCGATCGTCTAAAGTTTGTGGATCTTTCGGACCTTACTTATCACTGCGGTAACGCTGGCCTTTTTATCGACGCTAGCCCCGTACGGATCGGCGCCCGGCGAAACAGATCCGCAAAGATCACCGACGACGTTCGAGACTCCCGCCGCGAGGACTGACAGCTGTCACCGGCTAAGCGTTTTCTATTTTTGAAGCGCACGTTCGACGCGCGTATCAGGAACAAGCCAAATCAGTGCGACAACCGAGTAAAGAGTCAGCGCGACGAAGGGAAACCAATAGGCAACTGGCAGCGCCACGACGTAGATAGCCGTCGAGATTTTACCCTTAATATCGGTGCCGATTGCCGAGTGAAGCGGCGAATCCTTCGGATGATGAGCCTTCAGATTTTCTGAAAGTATAAAATAGGCGATCGACGCCATCAGTAAAGTGACACCGTAAAAAAGGACGGTCCAAGGTGCAAAATGGTTTTCGCCCATCCATGCGGTAAAAAACGGAACAAGCGACAGCCAAAATAGCAGATGCATGTTGGCCCACAAAATTTTTCCGTTCACCTGTTTGGCTGCTTGAAGTAGGTGATGGTGATTGTTCCAGTAAATTCCGACATAGATGAAGCTCAGCAAATAGCAAAGAAAGAGCGGGAGCAAAGGCTCGAGTGCCGAGAGGTGGGGCGAGTGCGGCACCTTCAATTCGAGAACCATAATTGTAATGATGATTGCAATAACGCCATCACTGAAAGCTTCAAGTCGATTCTTATTCATGTGTCTTCACTTTAACTGAAACCGGCGTCATATTGTAAAGCATGAAGTTGAAACTGATTGCAGCCTTTGCGTCGGTCTACATTGTCTGGGGTTCGACTTACCTCGCGATCCTGTACGCGATTGAAACTATTCCGCCGTGGACACTGACCGCTCTTCGTTTCATTGTGGCGAGTCTTTGCATCGGTCTCGTCGCGATTATCAAGCGTGAGGGTTCACTCACCGCGGTTGAAAAGAGAACGGCGTTCACAAGTGGAATACTTTTAGTTCTCGCAAATGGAATTGTATGTGTCCTCGAAAAGTGGGTTCCATCCGGCATCGCCGCCGTTGTGATCGGCGCTATGCCCATCTGGATCATGTTGGTTGGGTGGGTTGGCTTCGATACCGGCCGACCCGATGCGCGTAA
>JAYSST010000408.1:0-1414 GCA_043720435.1 Bdellovibrionales bacterium | reverse complement strand
TTTTCCACGCGCATCTTGGCTGGATGCTTTTTAAAGATCGTCACCCCGAAGTGAACGTGTTTCCGCTCGACTTGAAGAAAAATAAATGGGTGATGTTGCAAGACAAGTATTACGTTTTTGTCGCAAGCTTCATGGGATTCATCGTTCCGGGACTTCTCGGGTGGTCCATGGGCCTCGGCTTCTGGGCCGGAATGCTCGTCGGTGGCCTGACACGTATTGTTCTTTCCCAGCACAGCACATTCCTGATCAATTCAGCCGCGCACTCGTTCGGCGACCAACCGTACACCGACAAGAACAGCGCGCGCGATAGCTTTACAATGGCCGTTCTTACTTTTGGTGAGGGCTATCACAATTATCACCACTTCTTTCAAGCAGATTACCGAAACGGTGTTCGTTGGTATCAATGGGATCCGACCAAGTGGGTAATTCGCTTGATGGCGGTCGTCGGCATGGCGAAGCGCCTGAAAAAGGTTTCGGCTGAAGAGATTTTGAAGGCGCGAATTGCAATGGAAGAGCGTCGGATTTTAGCCAAGGGGGCAAGCCTCGAGCGGGTCCAAGCGTTGCGTGATCGTATTTTGGCCGCCCAGGTTCGCTGGAAGGTGATGCAAGCGGATTTTGCGAAGTACAAGGCCGAGTTCGCGGCTTACAAAGAACAGCAACGGGCCGCCTTAAGCGCTGCCGTTTACACACTTCCCGACGCATGGAACAAAGTTCTGCTAGAAAAGCGTGCCGAGCTTGAGCTTGCGCGAATAGAGATGAACAATGCGATCACAGCTTGGAAGACTTACGTAAGAGCGTGGCAGAGAGCCACAGCAGTTTAATCCTAAAGTTACGGCCATTTATTTATGGCCTCGGGGCCTGCTTGACCCTGCTCGGTTTCACCATTGTCGGGACCGAAGCGCTCTTCAACAAAAACCTGCGCCTGCCGCTTTCGAAAATCGAAAGACTGCAAAGTGATTTTCTCGAAACGTATCTCGACGACGTCGAGTATCTCGAGAAATCGCAGCTGGGTGAAACAGTTCCTGCGACGGGGCCCGAAGGTGCAGCCGAGAGCGACGCTGGTCCGACGCTGAACAAACTTGTCTACTGGAATCCACCTTCCGATATCGGACCCAAATCGCCGCTTGTCGAACCCAAATCGCGCGAGTTCTTGATGCGCTATCAAGATGACTGGATCAAAGGGCGTACTTTTCTCGAACGAGGCACCATCAAAGCCGACATTCGATTTTTCAAAGAGCTCGGTCGTTTTCAAATTTGGGACGTCGAAAAAAATTCTCCGATTTCTCACATCGTGAGTCGCGGAGATTTCGTTTTGCCAAGCAAATTGCCGACGCCAGAGACCCTCGATTTATTGACCGCCGTTAAAGTTCGACTGATGCGTGGTTCGATCGATAATGACGCCGTCGGCGCACTC
>JAYSST010000407.1:0-3414 GCA_043720435.1 Bdellovibrionales bacterium | reverse complement strand
ATCCAGATATCCGGTGAACATTTAAATAAGCGTCCGTACTCTTTCGGAGTTTGCTTCGCTTCAACTGTCTCAGATTGATTCACTTTTCAAATTTCCTTTCGTAAGTCGTTGAGTTTTGCCGAAAATTTATTGATGGATCGTGTTCTCGGTTACGTGCTGAGCTGTCGTGCCTGTGCTTGCACGTTTGTAATTTGCAAAAGCTGTTATCGGGGTCATCGATATTGCTCGGATGATTGCCGAAGCCGCGGCTACAAACAGATTCGACAAAAAGCTCGCCAGAAATTTGAGAGTTCGAGTGAGGCGAGACTTGATCACCGCGACCGGAGTCAGAAGTACCGGGATAAGTTGAAGGACTCTATCAACGGCGTGACGGATCAAACTTCCAAACCAGCGGCCGAAACTATAAACACGCATCCGCATGAAAGATTAGTTTCAGAGCTTCGGGACCTCGAAGGCGTCTGTTGTTCGTGCGGAACAATCGTTTTCCCTCGAGGAGTGCACGTTTATGGCGGACCCGTATAAATTCCTATCTGGCATCGGACAAAATCATCTTTTGAAATCGATCGGCATTTTGTTTAACCACGACGAAGAGATGATGAAATTCTTCTTCTCTCACAAACAACCGGTGCTTCGTTTGCCGGCTCGGTGTTTGGTAGAAGAGGCAACGTGTTTTAAACAAAGCGATCAGATCTTGATTCGCGTGGCTCTCGATTATTGGAATCGTCGCGGCTACGCGAAATTTGGCGACATGCTGACCGAATGGACGCACGAGGAATGGGTGCGTTTTCTTCACTCGGTCGTCACTCTTCAAGAATGCAGCGATGACCTTATCGACGTTCTGCGACCGCCGTCAGCAAAACGCGGCGGTCGAAAGAAATGAATTCTGAAATCAAAGTCGACCGTATTACGGCGTCGCCATTTTACAAAGTATGCGGTCTCGAATCGAAGGTGACGAAAAACATCGAATCGTTTTTTACCTTGAGCCTCGCGCGAGGTTTCTCAAAGAGAACAGTCCGGGCCTATGCGTTTGACCTGATTGTTTTTCTGAGATTTTACCAGGCAAGGCGAAAACGACTTCCGAACTTTCAAAGTATCACCATCAAGACCCTGGTCGATTTTATTCATCTTGAAAAAAGCAGGTGTGCAGCGCCGGCATCGATTAATCGGCGCCTTAACACGGTCGACCTGTTTTACCGCCATTGCTTTAATAAACTCATTCCCGGAACGTCGGCGCCCGAAGGGCCCACGCATCACATGCGAACTCGTCGGTATCTCACCGCCGATTCGAAACTCGGGATCTTTTCAATCTACGCGAAGAAAGGTCGAACATTTCGCGTGCGCGTGCCGCAGAAACTTATTCAAGCCCTCGAACCAAACGAGGTCGATCTCTTTTTTAAAACACTTCACACGCATCGCGATCGCGCGATCGTAACGCTGATGCTCGTCTGCGGGCTCAGGTCGGCGGAAGTAATTGGACTGAAAATTTCGGACCTCAACACGCTCTCAAGAACACTTCGCGTGCTGGGAAAAGGCTCAAAAGAGCGAGTTGTTCCGCTTCCTGAAAGTCCCATTGAATTAATCGAGCGATATCTTGAATGCGAGAGACCCGTTCGCCCCAAGAACCCGCATCAGGGAGCCCTCTTTTTGTCGCACAAAGGACCGAGTCGCGGCGGCCCCATGACTCTCGAAGGTCTCAGGAGTCTGTTTCGTTACAAGCGGGCGGCATCAAGCGTCACGCACGCGAACCCGCATCGGTTTCGCCACACGTTCGGTCGCAACATGGCGGCCGCCGGAGTTAGTCTCCCGGTTCTTCAAAAAATTCTCGGGCACAACGATCACCGGACGACGTTGAAGTATATCAACCTTACATTGAACGACGTTCACGCGGACTTCGAGAAAGCGCAGAAATACTTGAGCTCGCAAAATGACCAGTAACAATCAGTTTACCAATCGACCAAAGTTTTGCGACTACCTGGAACGTTATCAAGCCGCGAACAAAACCCGATGGAAAAAGTCGCAATACATCTCACAACGAGTTGGCATCGGTCGCTTTGACGAGTGGCTGAAGGTCACAAGCTACAATCTTCGAGATCTCGACTGGCAAAAGCTCTTAGAACTTCACCGCTTCATCGCAAGTCAAGGTGTGGGACCCAACGGCTGCGCCAAAGGAGTCCAAGCGGCGAAACACGCAATCCGTTGGGGAATCGAATCCGGTGAACTACCGCAGAAGCTCGAAGATATTTACACGTTCCGTTTTTTAAAAAATAAATGGAGTCATCATCTACCGCCACTCTCGGTCGAATATTTAAGCTCGTTTGAACCAACGAGGCCAGGTTCATTCAGGCTTCATCAATACGCGCACCGGGTGTTCCACACATTTTTGACAGAACGAAAACTCACATACCGAAATCTCCGGCAGCGTCACCTGATGGACTTCATCAAGTACCTGGATCAGAAAGGCTTTAGCCAGCAGACGAAGATGAGTTTACCAATAAAGGTGAAGGCGTATCTCGTGTGGCTTTATGCGAAAAGAAAAATCAAAATCGAAGCCGAAGAGCTTTTGCCATCACGCCTAATGCCGAAGAAGCCAAAAAATCTTCCGCGCCCCCTCTCGCCCGAGCTCGATCAGAAACTTCAAAACTTGCTCGAGACGACCGACGATCTTTACTACAAATCAATTCTTCTCATACGACGAACCGGCCTTCGTATCTCCGAGCTCATGAAGATGGAATATGATTGCATCGAATATGATCAAAAAAAGCGCGCGGCTTTAAAAGTTCCAGCCGTCAAACTTGCGATCGAGCGACGAGTGCCGCTGGATCCGAAGACGATCGCAATTATCGAATCAATTCAAAAGATGAGTCTCGCGAATCACAAGAAAAAATCGAATCCGAAACACTTGGTAATCCGAGAGAGCGGAAAACCGCCGAGATACGAACGCTACTCCGCAGCTCTTGCGGAAATCTGCGCGCGCCTCAACACGGAGAAATGGATCAATCTCCATTCCCTTCGACACACTTACGCTACTTCAATGCTAAACGCCGGCGTGAGTATCACGACCCTAAAAGAGTTGCTCGGTCACAAGACGATCATTATGACGCTTCTTTACGCTAAGGTGACTTCAGAGAAGATCCACGAAGATTACTCTGAAGCCGTCAAACGAATGAGTGGGCAACAGATCCCGCATCTTCTAACGCGGCCTACAGATTCGCCGGAAGAAATATTCCTGGAGCTCAATCGTATACTCGCAAAACGGGCCGATCTTGCTAAAAGTCCGATTGAACAAAAACGGATTCGATCGCTTCGCGCGAAGGCAGCGAAATTAAAATCGGAGGTCATGCGCGGCTAGCTGCGCGGATGACTTTTACGTATGAGAAAGTGCATTTTTTGACTCGGATTTTATTCACCGGTTAA
>JAYSST010000406.1:0-1422 GCA_043720435.1 Bdellovibrionales bacterium | reverse complement strand
AAAACGTCATCTTGAACGACCCTTTCATTCGCGAAAAATGGGGACTCAGCGCCACAAAAACACAAAAGGCCTGGGACGTATCGCAAGGATCGAAAGATATCGTCGTCGCTGTGATCGACACAGGTGTTGATATTCGGCACAAGGACCTAACCGAGAATTTGTGGGTGAATAAAGGCGAAGTCGGCCTCGACAAAAATGGCAAAGACAAAGCTAGCAACGGCGCAGATGACGATGCGAACGGATTTATCGACGACGTTCACGGTTGGAATTTTGTCGCGAACACAAATGATCTTACCGACAACCACGGTCACGGTACGCACATCGCAGGCATCGTTGGAGCAAGAGGTGGAAACGGATTCGGCATTTCAGGAGTCGCACCGAAAGTTTCGCTGATGACGCTGAAGTATTATGATCCAAAGTCCCCTGGCGCCAACAACTTGAAGAACACAATTCAAGCGATTCGTTATGCCATTAAAATGAATGCGAAGATCATCAACTATTCTGGTGGTGGGACCGAATATTCGGCCGAAGAATTTGCAGCAGTAAAAGATGCCGAGAAAAAAGGAATTTTGTTCGTCGCCGCCGCCGGTAACGAACGCTCGAACAGCGACGAAACTGGAAAGCATTATTACCCTGCTGATTACGAGCTTTCAAATATCATCTCGGTGACAGCAGTGAATGAAAAAGAAGTGAAGGTTCTGCCTTCAAGCAATTACGGTGTTCGCACGGTCGACATCGCGGCTCCGGGCGATCAAATCTATTCGTCGTTGCCTGGAAACACTTTCGGTCGCATGACCGGAACCTCACAGGCCACAGCGTTTGCAACCGGTGTCGCGGTCTTGATCATGGCACACCGAACAGAATTCAATGCTAGCGAAGTAAAAAAGTATCTTCTCCGCACTGGAGACGAGTACCCTACGCTGCTCTCGAAAACCGGAAACGCTAAGCTTCTGAATGCCTACAAGGCGCTTACAAGTCTCGACAGAGGTATCTCGATCACCGGCCAAGCGACGGCAAATACCGAACGCACTTCGGTGGATGCATTCGCGAGCGACTTGAGTTCTAAAAATCGAAAAGTTTCGCCGTCTGCCCTTAGTACGGACGTGGACGTAACGGATCCGGCAGAAGAAATGTCGAGCTTCGGTCGCAACTTGTTAAACGCTATTGGCGGTCCTAACGGACGTGAGCCGTCACGCACTAAACCGACCGGCGCCGTTTCTCCGAACGGCGATCCTAATACAGCAACTGACTAGGCTAATGAAAAAATCCTTATGCGCGTTTCCAGCTTTCAATCTTGCGCATAAGAAATCCGCTGCCATAGAGCGCGGCGCCCGTTAACAACAGACAAAAAATTCGCACAACTGTTGGCGCTGATGCTGCGTCGTAAAGCAACGCCTTCGCTGCCGCAAAGCCCAACACAAA
>JAYSST010000405.1:0-3437 GCA_043720435.1 Bdellovibrionales bacterium | reverse complement strand
TCGGGCCGTTTGCGCGATCAAGCCAGCGACCTGCGGGCGAGTCGACGTGAAACGGATGTCGAATCAATCGAGAATGTTCTTCTGCAACTTCTGATTCCCAGCTGAAGTCGAAAAGTGGCGCCGTATTTACGACAATGGAAGGCCCACCTGCGAGCGCTAGGTACTCGCCTACTAAAAACGTTTTTCCAGGGATCAAGACCCGATGTCGGGCTAAAGAGGAATGTTTCACTTACCTGATGATGCCTGACTCGGGAGTAACTGATGCGCGCAGTTCCTCTCGAATTTCACGCAGAACCTCGACAGCATTCTGAAGAGAAATTCTCTTCGTCATCATCAGGATTTCTTCAAGCCGTTTCTGCAGAAGTGGAATCTCGCGCTCGGAAGCACCAGCACCCAACGTTAGATTTCGAATATGCAATTTCATATGACCTTCGATAATTCCGACAGTCGTCAAAGCTTTCAGGGCTCCGAGGTTCTGGACAAGGCCAACCGCCGCGCAAATGCGCGAAAGCTCTGCAGCCGAACGAACGCCAAGCATGTTAAGACTCATCTGCGCTGTTGGGTGCAGCTTCGTTACACCACCGACAATTCCAACGACGATCGGAGCCTCGAGTACACCGACAAGTCGCCCAGCCTCGAACGTCCATTTCGTGATTGATCGATACTGACCCGAACGCGAAGCATAAGCGTGTACTGCAGCTTCAACCGCGCGCCAGTCATTGCCGGTCGCAATCAAGATCGGATCGATACCATTCATCACACCTTTATTGTTCGTGGCGGCTCGATATGGATCGAGCTGCGAGAACAACGATGCCTCGACGATACGCTTCGCCATCGTTTCATCAATTTCGTGCAGCGTAACAGTCGCTCGAGTCAGCTTCGTATCGCAAAGATTCGAGAGGATGCACATAGTGACTGTTTCGCCAGTCAGTTTTTCAATCGGCGTTTTAAGGAATTCGCAGACCTGATTAATGATGTTCGCACCCATCGCATCACACGGATTCGCCAAGACGTGGATGACCGCCATTACGGAACCGTCACCGCGATCAAAACTGCGAACTTGAATTTCTTCGATACCACCACCGCGGGCGACGAGTCCCTGCGCGACGCTGGTGTTCGCCGAATTGATTAAATCCGACTTCGCTTCGAGCACTTTAGTTTTGAAAGTTTCAAAATCTTGCACTTTTGCAAGTTGGATTTGTCCGATGATCAGACTGCCAAGTGACTCCGTTTTAATTTCACCGTTTTCACGAACCCATTTTGCCGTTTTGCTAGCGGCTGCAACGATCGACGTCTCTTCTACAGCGAGTGGAATAACCACGTCTCGACCATCAATTTTGAAGTTGGTCGCAACCCCTAGCGGAATCTGGAAATAACCGATGACGTTCTCAATGAATTTTTCCGCAAGCGATATGTCTTTAATTCCGCCCGACTTCAACGCTGTCGCTTCGGCCTCGGTCAGTGCACCGACTTGAACGAGCCTTTCAAACCGCTCGTCCCTCGGCAATTTCGAGAATCCCTGAAGAAGACCGTCGAACGCATTGTCGTCGCGATGACCTATCAAGGTATCCATGGGAGTTTTCACACCGCACCACCGTAGTGGTTGCTCGCCAAAGCTCGACTTTCATCGCGCACCAAACCGCCGCGCGATTTTAAAGTCGCCAAATCACGAGCACCTACACAAAACAAAACTGTTTTCAATTCATAGTCGAATCGGTCCATTTCATGCCGAAGCGCCTCTTCACTTTCAAGAACAGCAGCCATCAACGGTTGCGCAATCCCTACGGCGACGGCGCCAAGCGCAAGCGCCTTTGCTCCATCAAGTCCCGAACGGATCCCGCCCGACGCCCAAAGTTCGGTGCGACTCGACATCTCGTTTCCACTTCGTCCGGACGATTCAAGAGCGTGCGAAACTTGCCGAAGCGATTCGACAGTCGACAATCCCCAGTACCCCAGAGTCTCTGCAGCCTTAGTCAAAATAACAGCGCGCGCACTTGCCGGACCGCGTGCGGCTCGTTCTCCCTCAACGCGGCCCCAATGGGTTCCACCACGACCAGCAACATCGATCGCTGCAACGCCTGCTTCGGCTAGCCGCTTTGCGGTCATCCCAGAGATTCCGCATCCTGTTTCTTTCACAATTACTGGGCACGGAAGGTCGCGAACAAGATTCTCGATCGCTTTCAAGCCTCCACGAAACCGAGGTGTTCCTTCAGTTTGTAATGCCTCTTGCAGCGGATTTAGATGCACGATCATCGCTGTCGCTGACAACGCGTCAGCCAAGCGCTGCACTGAAGCAGCGTCGGTTTCGATGAGCTGGCTAAGTCCAATATTTCCATAGAACGAAACCGTCGGGCAAACCGCGCGAATACGTTTCCATTCTGCGGCCGCTGTCGTGTCCGACAGTTCTCGACGTTGCGACCCCACACCCATCGCCCAACCTTTGAGCTCGGCCGCACGAGCTAATTTTTCGTTGATCAAACCAGACTTCGAATGACCAGCAGTCATCGAGCTTACAAAGAATGGGGATGAGAGATTGTGAGCGAAGGGAGTACCATTGAACACTCGTGCGGCAATCGACACGTCTTGAAAATCAATTTCCGGTAGCGCTTCGTGCACGAACGAAAGTCCATCGAATCCTGAACCGTGCGACTGAACTTTAGGATCCATTGCAACGACAATGTGATCCGCTTTTCGCGTTTCAAACTGTTCAATGGTTTCAACAATGTTCTTCAAAGACCCGTCCACCCTGTTGCACGTCGCCGTTGAATGCCCTCAACGGCGCTCACTAGTTACGACTGTTTAAACACTTTAGCATAATCGGCGCTCACGGTCTTAAACCATCAGTTCAGTTCAAAAAAAAACGAGCGGAATTTCTTCTACTCGTTCGCCGCCCTCTGTCTGCCGTGCCTAGCGCCGTTTTCACGGACACTATTTTTTCAACAGAGTTAAAGCTTAAGCTTTCGCCCTATCGCGTCTGGCTCTAAGGCCGGGCGCCCGATTTTGAAACAAGGCTTGAAAATGAAGCTGCGTCTTTCACGGCGATATCAGCCAAGACCTTCCGGTCGAGTGTGATGCCAGCCTTCATAAGACCATTCATAAATTTCGAATAAGTCGTGCCGTTCAGGCGCGCCGCCGCGTTGATACGTTGAATCCAAAGAGCGCGGAATTCGCGCTTTCGAACTTTACGATCGCGGTATGCGAACACCAAACCACGATCCGTTTTTTCACGGACGTGGATGTAACAGCGACTGCCCGAAGAGTAGTAACCTTCAGCGCGTTGGAAGAATTTTTTGCGACGTTTTTTAGCTGCAACGCCGCGTTTGACACGTGCCATACCGGTCCTCCCTTAAAAATTGAGCAGACGTTTAGTCTGGTTCATGTTTGCAGAGTGGACGTACGCCGTTGATTCGAGATGGCGCATCGTTTTCGCGGAATGC
>JAYSST010000404.1:0-3441 GCA_043720435.1 Bdellovibrionales bacterium | reverse complement strand
GTGTTGGAGTCGGTGTTGGAGTCGGTGTTGGAGTCGGTGTTGGAGTCGGTGTTGGAGTCGGTGTTGGAGTCGGTGTTGGAGTCGGTGTTGGAGTCGGTTCCGGTGTCGGTTCCGGTGTCGGCGTTGGTTCTGGTGTTGGTGACGGAGTCGGTGTCGGTGTCGCGTCAGTTCTGCCTTCGTCTGTAGGCTTCAACGCCTCGGCAGCTTCGAAGCGCGTCGGGTTACATGCGGTCACGCTCGCGAGAATGAAAGCAGCAATTACTAAAGATGTCGATAGACGCAAAACACGTTGTTCCATAGGCCCTCGCGATAGATCACCAATCCTTAGTGTCTATTTTTCGTACAAAGTTCGCGAGCATCTTGCGGTCTAGCACGGCCTCATAGGGCTTACGTCTCGACGATGGGCGAGTATAACGAAGGCCACAAGAGCTTCGCTCCATCATGGATGCGCGCACCTCACGAACCGGTTAATGCCAAAGTAACGTTTTTTAAATAACCCGCGGGATCTGCGTCGAGTCTTGCAATTTTCGGGAGCAGAACTGGCGTCATGTATAAACTAATATTTACGCTAGGCGAAATCGACCCGAGACGGCGAAGTCACCGCGATCTGCAATCACTTGAGTCAAGTCGAGGTACGGATCATGTTCGAAAAACAGATAAGCTGATTCCCGCGCCGCCTGCTCGAGCAAGCGCGCTTTCTCGTCGATTAAATCGAGTGGACGAAGATCGTAACCCATCACCCACGCCAAGCGCACGTGGCTTGATGTCGGAATAACATCGCCGCAATAGTAAAGTGTGGTTTTTCCATCGGCAATCCGAACGTACTGTTGGCCGGTCGTGTGACCGTTGCTCACGGCCACCGAAATTCCAGGCAACAGGTTGTCAACGTCGCCATCAAGAACTTTCAGAACGCCGGCTTCGAGCAAGGGTTCAAACGCCGCTGGAAAATAGCTAGCCTTCTCCCGACGATTTGGTGTCAGTGCTGTCTCCAAATTTGCGCGTTGAACGTAGTACTGTGCGTTTTTGAAAGTAGGTACGAGCTTTCCAGCTTCCTTGCTCCAAGAACTTGCGGCGCCGGCATGATCAAAGTGTAAGTGAGTCAGAATCACATCCGTTACGTCATCTGTCGTCAGGCCCAAGTGTTTCAAAGAACTTTCGAGCGACGTCACACCATGGTCCACGGCATACATCTCGGTGAATTTCGGCCCCAGCTTTTCGCCGTACTTTTCATTAAAGTCGCTACCGATTCCAGTGTCGATCAATACGATGCGCGGTTTCCCGTTCTCTGTTTTTTCCGACGAACGCAATAGAAGTGCCCGGGCCTCCATCGCAATGCGATTAAGGTTGTCTGGCGGATTTGATTTTTCCCACAAGACTTTTGGAACCGTACCGAACATCGCACCACCATCGAGGCCGAACAGACCGGTTGGCACGGCGTGCACGCGGTAGTTACCAATCGATAGTTCGAGATCTTTCAAAACAGCTTTGTGAGGATTCGGGAGATCGCGGAAGGAATTCACTTTATCTCTCCTCATTTTCAAGCACCTCTTTTTCAGAAGTCTCTAGTTCAGGAGCCTCGTCTACATCGAGCTCGGCTTCACCAGGCACGGGTGCGAAGGCTTGCGGATTTATGCCCATCACCCAGTCCCGATATTTCTCGTAGATAAGCTCAATCGGTGCCGGCGGATGAACCGGGCCGATGTGAATCGTCAACGGTCCTGGTACTGCAAAAAATCGACCTTTCGGCCAAAGCTCGGCGTTGCCTTCAAGATAAAGAAACAAAAGCGGTGTCGTCGTGCGTTCGCTGAACAGGCTGACGCCGCGTTTGAACTGACCGATGAAACCGTCCTTCGACCGAGTTCCTTCTGGAAAAATGATCAGCCAAATGGCTTCGAGCTTCGAGAGAAGAGTCAGACAGAGTTCGACGGCTTCGCCTTTTTTATCTTTACGATCGATGGGGATTGCGCCGAGGCAGTGCTTCGAGAAAAACGTGAAGAGTGGATTTGTGAAGAAATAATCTTTCGCTGCAGCGATATAGAGATCGAGCCAATACCGAAATGGAATTGCGGCTGCGATCGAAACGGCGTCCAAGTGACTCGCGTGATTCGATATCACCAAAAGTTTCGGATAATTTCTGCGAACTTCATGAAAATCGCCGACGACTTTCAAGCGAATGTAGAAACGGAAAAACCAATATTTCAAAAGAAGAGACCAGAGCGTGCGCATGACGAGGCTGATCAGATCGTAGTGGCGGGTGAAGAGCGGCAAGTGCTTCAGGTATCCCGGAAGTCTAGTCCATTGCTCGTTATCGTAGTCCCAGTCCTGCATGGCCTAGTTCACCACGTGAGTTTTTTCGAGATACCACATGACGTAGTAAAAAATCGGCGCGACGAAAATAAGGCGATCGATGACGCTGAGGAAATCTCCACGCCCGATAATGAAAACGCCGACATCCTTGATACCGAGGTCGCGACGAATCACAGACAACACGAGGTCACCGAGGCTTCCACCGAGCACTGCAACTAAACCCGATGCAACCCAGAACTGTTCGGAACGGCCCGGTAGCAAATGCCTGAAGGCAAACGCGAGCACAAGCGTGAGCGGAGCCGCAATCGCGAACGCTTCCCAATTTCTGCGAGGCGTGATGCGCGCAAACATTTTGTGTTTTCCGATCACGCGCGAAAGGAACAACGACAAGTTGTCGAAAACCTCAGTCAGAATGACGATGTAAATTGCCAAATACGGTCCGCGATCAAGTTTCAAAATCCAGCCGACGTGCAAAAATGACCAGCCAAGAAACATGAACGCCATCAACGTCAGCGCCATGTATTGAATCATCTGCTTGTGCGAGTTTCGAATGATCGGAATCAGACAGATCGCGCCGAAGAAAATCATCGGCATCGTATTATAAAGTTCGCGGCTGCCGTCGTGAACAAGATATCCGAGGCCGATGACGCCCAAGTACGACGCCCAAACGAAGTAAGATCGGTGATACATGCCGGTTAACTGGAAGAAAATCTTAAGTCCAAGAATCGCCACAACACCGAGTCCAACAAGGGCCCATGGCCACGGAGCTGCCACCAGCAAAAACAAGATCGGAGTCGCAATCGACCAGCTGACGAGACTTGCCCAGCCCGCTTGTGCATGCGTGTTTCTCTGACGCAGAAAAAAGAAAAGCGCGGTCAGTGAGAGGAGGACTCCCATGACAATCGAAAAGGTCTGCACATAGACCGGATCATTCCACATCTCAAACATAGCTAATTTCTCTCGATCCCAAAATCTTTCATCTTTTTATACATACTTGATCGCGAAATTCCTAGGCGGAGAGCCGCAGTATCGACATCCGCCGTCACGCGCAATGATTCTCGAACGACATGAGCTTCAAATCGGGCCAAGAGTTCTGTTAACCCGATTGACAAGTCGAGTTCCTGTTGTGCGTAA